>NZ_JBFUIT010000434.1:0-2598 GCF_056401735.1 Luteibacter sp. P4_D7_3 | reverse complement strand
GATTGTCCCTCTGTCGTGAGCGCGACCGTCTTGGCCCGGCCTTTCGTGGGCGAGGCGATGGCAATCCAGCCCGCCGAGGTCATCGGGGTGAGCATGCGGTAGAGCGACGTGCGGTCCATGACCATTTCATCGGCCAGGCGGCTTAACGCCACGTCGGGTTCGCGCCAGATAGCCTTGAGGACGCCGAACTGGGCCACGGTGACACCCAACGGCGCCAGGGTGTCGTCATAGAGGCGGCTCAGGGCGCGGGTGGCCTTACGCATCGTGGTGCAGGCGCAGGGCAGGTCGGTGACAGAGATGGACTGATGCATACACATAGTGTAAATACATCATGTAGAAAGTCAATGACACACCGGAGGCTAGACATCCCATGAAGTACGCCACCTATCGCCATGAGGGCGAAGTCCATGTGGGCCTGGTCTCGAACGACGGTCTATCGGTCACGGCGCTGACGGCCGAGGGCCGACTGGTGTCCGACCTGCACCACCTGTTCGCGGGTACCGCCGAGGCGACAGGCCCGCGCGTCGCCCTCGCAAACGTCGTGTTGCTGGCGCCCATCCCACGACCCCGACGCAACATCTTCTGTGTCGGCAAGAACTACGCGGCCCACGCGAAAGAGTTCGCCAGTAGTGGCTTCGACGCGGGGCACACCGGCGCGCCCGACGAGCTGCCGACCGATCCCATCGTTTTCACCAAGGCGCCCGAGTGTGTGATCGGCCACGGTTCGGCTATCTGGTCAGGGGAGGGAGTCACTGACTTCCTCGACTACGAAGCCGAGCTCGCCGTGATCGTCGGCGTCGGTGGGCGAGGCATCACGCGTGCCGACGCCATGCGTCATGTCTGGGGCTACACCATCATCAACGACGTGACGGCACGCGACTGGCAGAAGCGACACAAGCAGTGGTTCCTCGGCAAATCGTTCGACACGTTTGCGCCGATGGGACCGTTTGCTGTCACGGCTGACGCGATCGATGGCGCGGCCCTGGACCTTTCCTGCCGGGTGAACGGCGAGCTTCGGCAGCACGCGAATACGCGCGACCTGATTTTCGATATTCCGAGGCTTATCGAAACGATATCGGCAGGTATCACCCTCATGCCTGGCGACATCATCGCCACCGGTACGCCGGAAGGCGTCGGCATCGGGCGAAGCCCTCCCACGGCATTACGTCGGGGCGATCTCGTCGAGATCGACATCACGGGAATCGGCCGACTCGAGAACCGCGTGGGCTGAGGGATTCGCCTGGACTGAAAACCCGCGTCGCCTGAAAACTCAGGCCGCGCGAAGCTTTTCGTCGCGTCCGGCGATGAGCGCCTCGAGTGTCGGCAAACCGAGGGCGAACATCGTGCTGGCCACCAGTTCGCGACGCAGCACCTCGCGTTGACGGAACGCCGAACGATGTTTGCTGGCGACTTCGAGTTCGCTACGTTCGGGCTCGGTCGAGGGCAGATCGAAAAAACCGTCGCGCGCGAGCACACCAGCGGATTCGATCCAGAAGGTGTCGTAGCTGGCCTTGATGCGCCCCGAACGTGCGTGCCCGTCGTTGCTGATCCCACGCAGGCGCGGCAACCCGTGGCTGGCAGCGAAACCATAAAGCAGCGACAGCAGCAGATTCTTCGGGCGCAGGCCATGGCAGTGCCGGGTGACCAGGCGCACACGCTCCTGGCCGTCCTCGGTGTTGGGGCCCTGGAGGCAGCCGACCAACAGCTCGCCGGTCGAGGGCAGTACCGTGATCGTGGCCGAGAAGAGCAGGGTGCCGTCGGCAGTTGCCAGGGCAATGTTCAATTCGCCCTCGCAACCCTTGCGGGTCGGCGGCATGATCACCACGCGAAGCGGCTCGCCGTTCTTCATGGCAGCTTCGGCGAGCACGACCTGGCCGTCGGCGATCATGTGCTCGAGCAGGCCCTCGGGCAGCGCTGAACTCACGAAGCGGTAGTGATCCATCAGCGCATCGAGACGCTTGCGTGCACCGAAGTGGCGGCTGATGAAACGGTGCTGCCAGCGCTCGACCAGGCGTCCATCGCGTCGGGTGGCCTCGCGTAGGGCAGGATGGCTCTGCAGCAGGCTAAGCCAGCGCAGGTGGCGAAGCGGCGCCAGCAGACAACGCGCCGCGTACCCTGCCGCGTAGACACGGGCGGAGCGGCGCGACTGCCAGTCGTTACGCTGGCGGAAGCTCTGAACAATCCGTTGCAGGGCAATCATGGGGGGGAGCTTCGCGGGGACGAGTCCGGAGTCTCTTCGTAGAATCTTTCGATAACCTTTCAGCGTCCGAAAGGAGCTGCGGGCGGCCCTTTTTTGGGTTCTTCGCGGATTACCGGGGCCTGGCCGCTCGGGTTTCGGGCGGGGCATTCTTTAGCACCTCGCGCATGGCTCGCCTTCGGCTTCGCGGGCTCGGCTTTGCCGTCGCTCTCTACACTTGGGCGCTTCGCGGGGAGACCTTGGTGYCCACCCTCGCTGCTCAGACACGTCCTCCGCGTTCGAMAAGGAARGCCGCTCACGCGGCCCATGTATCTATTTGGCCTACGGCCGCTCCACTTGTGCGGAACTCGCCTCGAGGGTGGACACCAAGGTCTCTCACGACGATACGGTCAGCTGGACGG
>NZ_JBFUIT010000433.1:0-2630 GCF_056401735.1 Luteibacter sp. P4_D7_3 | reverse complement strand
GAGCGACAGGACGTCACCCATGCCAAGGATGCGCTGAGCGAGACGATCGGGATGGAACGGCTCGAGGGCGTCGGTCTTTTCACCGGCACCCATGAACTTGATCGGACGACCGGTGATGTAGCGCACCGACAGCGCGGCGCCGCCACGGGCGTCGCCGTCGGTCTTGGTCAGGATCACGCCGGTGAGCGGGATCGCGTCGGAGAAGGCCTTAGCCGTCGTGGCCGCGTCCTGACCGGTCATGGAATCGACCACGAAAAGCGTTTCGATGGGATTGAGCGCGGCGTGTATCGCCTTGATCTCATCCATCATCGCTTCGTCGATATGCAGGCGACCTGCGGTATCGACGAGCAGTACGTCCATCACCTCGCGACGGGCGGCGGCGACCGCGGCCTTTGCGATGTCGACCGGATTCTGACCCGCTTCCGAAGGGAAGAAGGTGACGTCGACCTGTTCGGCCAACGTGCGCAGCTGCTCGATGGCGGCCGGACGATACACGTCGCAGCTGACGACCATGACGCGCTTTTTCTTCCGCTCCTTGAGGAAGCGGGCGAGCTTGGCGACCGTGGTCGTCTTGCCCGCACCCTGCAGACCCGCCATCAGCACGATGGCCGGCGGCGTGGCGGCGAGGTTCAGCTCGGTATTGGCCACACCCATGACGGTGGTCAGCTCGTCGCTGACGACCTTGACCAGTGCCTGGCCCGGCGACAGGCTCTTGAGGACTTCCTGGCCGACGGCGCGGACCTTCACGCGCTCGATCAGCGCCTTCACCACCGGCAAGGCCACGTCGGCCTCGAGCAGGGCGATACGGACTTCGCGCAGGGTCTCGCGGATGTTTTCTTCGGTCAGCCGGCCGCGACCACGCAGGCGGTTGACGGTATCGGATAGGCGGTTGCTGAGCGATTCGAACATGGCGAGTCGATGAATGCTGTAAACGACGGATTATAGCCGGACTGGACCGCCGCCGTACGACGGGCAATGCCAACGTGTCGCATTCACGATACAGGGCCGCTATGCCACACTGCGCGTCCATGATCGTCGCCATCCTCGCGCTCGCCGCCATTGCCCTCTACCTGTCCGCTGCAGGCGTGCTCGCACGACCGCTGATGACGGGTGGCCAGCCGCTGGCGCGCATCGGCATGACCATGGCGACTCTGGCCGCGCTGGCCCACGCCGGACTCCTGCTGAGCGCCCACCGGGGTACCCTGGACCTGCATTTCTTCGCCGCCCTGTCCCTGGTGGCCTGGATTGCCTCGGCACTCACGCTGGTGGTGAACCTGTCGCGCCCTGTGGCGGGGCTTGGCATCCTGATCTTCCCGCTGTCGGCGGTGTTCCTCGCAATGGACGCGTTCATCGCGCCGAGTACCGCGCCGGAAGCCATGACCTGGCAGATCGAGTTGCACGTGACGATTGCGGTGCTCGCTTTCGGAATCCTCTCGATCGCCGCAGCCCTGGCGATCCTCCTGGCTATCCAGGAACGTGCCTTGCGGCGGAGCAAGTTCGGCCACTGGCTGCGCGCCCTGCCCCCGCTCACCCTCACCGAAGTACTGCTGTTCCGCCTCATCGCGGTGGGCTTCGTGCTGCTGACGCTGACCCTGGTGACCGGCACGCTGTTCGTCGGCAACCTGTTCAGCCAGCACCTGGTGCATAAGACCGTGCTGTCGATCGTCGCCTGGATCGTCTTTGGCGTCCTGCTCTGGGGCCGCTGGCGTCACGGCTGGCGTGGGACGCGCGCGGTGAACCTCACCCTTATCGGCATGGGTGTGCTGCTACTGGCCTTCTTCGGTACCAAGCTGGTGCTGGAGTTGATCCTGCACCGTACCGGCTGACCGCCCCCCGTGTGGGAGCCGCTTCAGCGGCGATGGGGTCTTGCGGCATCCTGGCTTTCGCCGCTGAAGCGGCTCCCACAGGGGTCAGCAGCGCCCGGTTTTATTCGCGGCAGGCGTCGATGGCCTGCGACAGGCGTTCTACGCCGATGACCTCCATGTCGCCCACACGCCCTTTCTTCGGCGCGTTCGCCGCGGGCACAACGGCGCGGCGAAAACCGTGCGTGGCCGCTTCCTTGAGGCGTTCCTCGCCATTGGGCACGGGACGGATTTCGCCTGAGAGACCAACCTCGCCAAAGGCGATGGACTTCTCCGGTAGCGCGCGATCCCGCAGGCTCGAAAGCACAGCCATCAGCACGGGCACGTCGGATGCGGTTTCCTGCACACGGATGCCACCGACCACATTGACGAAGACGTCCTGGTCGTAAGCGGCAATGCCGCCATGCCGATGCAGTACCGCCAGCAGCATGGCCAGACGGTTCTGCTCGAGACCGAGCACGACGCGACGCGGATTGCCCAACGAGGATTGGTCGACCAGTGCCTGCACTTCGACCAGCAACGGACGCGTGCCTTCACGGGTCACCATGACGGCGCTGCCCGGCGTGGGACCGGCGTGCGATGAGAGAAAGATGGCCGACGGATTCGGCACTTCGCGCAGGCCCTTCTCGGACATGGCGAAGACGCCGAGCTCATTCACCGCACCAAAGCGGTTCTTAAAGGCGCGCAGCACGCGAAAACGACTACCGGATTCGCCTTCGAAATAGAGCACTGCATCGACCATGTGCTCGAGTACGCGCGGGCCGGCGA
>NZ_JBFUIT010000432.1:0-2631 GCF_056401735.1 Luteibacter sp. P4_D7_3 | reverse complement strand
GAGCAGAACCATCACGACTTCGCCAAACTGATCTGGCAGCTGGCATCGCCAAAGTGGAGCTTTGACGATGCCACCTACGAGCGCAGTGCACAGGCGTTGGAGAATCCGGACCACGTCGCCATCACGATCCACAACTACCGCTGGCGTCTGAACCTCGCCAAGGGCGAGGCCAGGTACGACAACCTGGAAAAGCGGCTAGCCCAGGCACCGAAGATCCCGGTACCGACCATCACGCTGGAAGGCGATGCCAACGGTGCGCCACATCCTCAGCCCGAGGCGTATGCCAAACAGTTCACGGGCAAGTATCAGTTCAGGCTGATTACTGGCGGCATTGGTCATAACCTGCCTGAGGAAGCACCGCAGGCGTTCACCCAGGCGGTTATCGACGCCGATCACCTTTGAGTCGCGGCGCCCTCCGCGATCGCTGCCGTCACGTGGTACACGCGCCCGCCCCAGCCGTCATTGGGGAAGGCGTCCGACACCTTCAGGTAGACCGGCTTTGATCCGTCGGCCTCGACGCCCAGGAAGGGCGTCAGGTCGATGGTTCGGTCGGCCTTGTTCGATCCGTCGGTGACCGGTTGAGTCTCCTGCAGCACGGTCGTCCAGTGCTCGTTGTCGGAGCTGGCCTGTACCAGAAATTCGGCGTCGATGGTCAGGGTAACGTGTGCCGAGGTCGTGTCGGCTGGAAGCGGGAACCGATAGGTAAAGTGAGCGTTCCCATCGGCGAAGCGATTCTGCACACCATTGCTCTGCGAACCGCCAGCGTCGAACAGCCACGGGTTTTCATCGACCGTGCCAGTATCGAAGTCGATCGTATGAGCGACCAGCACATCGGCCAGGGTCGTGAAGCGCAAGCCGGGTGCCGCCACGCTTGCCGTGATCACGTGGTGCCCGTCACTCGCCGAACCGGGGACGCTCACGTCCAATGCGATGCTGCCATTGACCGGGATCGCGTTGCCACGCGGCTGCAAGTGAACGAGGGATGCGCGTGGCGATGCGCTCCAGCCCGTGGGCGCCTCGACGGAGGCGAGCGCTAGCAGCGGAAAGAATCCCGTTGCCGAGGTGTTGAGCGTAAGAGGGATAACCGTCGTACCCGAGGCCGCCGGCATGATCACCGGTTGCGCCGGGGACAGGGTGGCTGCCAGCGAAGCAAGCGGCGTAAAGCCYGGCACATCGCCAATGAGGGCACTTAGCGCGCTCGCCTGGGTGCGCCAGTCGAACACATTGGGGTGGTCGTCGTTGGTGACGCCGGACCAGCGCGTGCCGAGTCGGCCCGCGGCGTCGCGGTCGTCATTCCAGAGACTGGTGGCTTGCTGGTTGAGGAATGCCGCGTATCCCCGATCATGGGTGGTGTCGACAAGCTCGGTCCAGTAGCGCATGAAGATGCCCTTGAACTGCTTGCCGTTGTCATCGCAGGTCTGGTCGGCGGCATCGCRGGTTTCGCTCAGGACACCGTTAGTCACCAGGGCATCAGGACCGATGGCCGCGTCGGCAAGGCGGCGTACGGAGGTCAGCACCTGCGGATCCCGGGTGGCGCGCCACAGTTCGAGGCCGGCGCCGATCGCCAGACCTTGATTGTAGGTCCACACGTTCTGGCCGTTGTTGGTGCAGGCGTTGGTGAGGCCGTCGTTGACCAGCCCCTTCGCGTTGATCATGCCGCTGCCCTGGAACCACGCCCACGCCGTTCGGGATCGACCCAGCCACAACGTGTCGCCGGGGATCCGGTTGTGCAGCTCGGCCGTGAGCCGGATCCAGAGGCCATTGACGATGGCGTTCTTGTACGTACGCTCGCCATCCCACCAGACGCCACCGCCGCAGGTACTGGTGTCCCAGTAGCCGTCGACGTAGTTGGCGATGGTCACCGCCATGTTCAGATACTTCGGGTCGTGGGTCAGGTCATAGGCCTGYAGCCACGTGAGGCCCCACCACTCGGAATCGTCGATGGCCCGGCTGGTGAAGTTGCCCAGTAGCGGATCGCCCGACAAGACGCCAGCCGGGAACACGCCCTTGTCCTTCTCGAACGTATTGTTCAGTTGACCGAGATAGCGACGGTCTCCTGTTCGCTGCATGTAGTCGCCGACAGTCTGCAGAGCCACCGCCGAATTCCACCAACTGGAGGGAAACCAGGCCTTGTCGGGCTCATACGAACTCATCAACACGTCCGCCGCGACCCGGGCACGAGCCATGGCGGTCGGTCCGTCGGTTTGTCGGGGAGTCGATGGGGTCGGTTCGGTTGCCATCGAGGGAAGGGCGGCGACCATGGCCGTCAGGCTGGCTACGGCCAGCAGTGTCTGAACACGTATGCGCAATGCGCCGAGCTTCATGATCGGAAGCGCTCCATTTAGACGTCTAAATTTATGACGATGGCTGCTGCGAGTCGGGCGAGTGTTGCAGAGCTGGTTCATCCAAAGTGAGAACCAGGTCAAGACAGCTGCACTTGCTTCGAATGCTGCGTCGCAGCTTGCGATCGACTAATCATTAAATACTACAATTGAATCGCACGGGAAGTTTGATCGGCTTATTGGCTACTGAATCGGGGGTAAGGCGACTTGCCCCCAGGAGAACCGTGCRCCGACGTTTGTCCAGGGATTTCGACAGGCGCCCCTTCGCAGGCGCCTCCTTCGTCTGCAC
>NZ_JBFUIT010000431.1:0-2633 GCF_056401735.1 Luteibacter sp. P4_D7_3 | reverse complement strand
CGATCGACGACCAGGGTGAGCGCGTTGTCGGTGGACTCGCGCGCCTGGCTGTCGGCCTTGGGCAGGTTGACCTTCAGCCGGGAGTGCTCGACGAAGGTGGTGCTGAGCACGAAGAACATCAGCAGGGTCAACAGCACGTCGATCAACGAAATGACGTTGATCTCGAAATCGTCCTCGCGACGGGAACCGATGCGCATGGATCAGCCAGCCTGCGAGGTAGCGGCTTCCGACGCGGCGGTGCGACGGCGCGGTGCCGGGCGCGGCGCGGACAGGTCGTCCAGCAGCGCCGTGGCTTCCTTTTCCATCTGCACGACATAGCCGCCCACTTTGGAACGGAAATAGCGATGCAGCACGTAAGCCGGGATCGACACGACCAGGCCGAACGCCGTGCAGATGAGCGCCTCGCCGATACCGCCGGCCATCTTGGTCGGATCGCCGATACCACCGGCCATCACACCCATGAACATGCGGATGAGGCCGATGACGGTACCGAGCAGGCCGAGCAGCGGGCCGATGAGGGCCACGGTGCCGAGCGTGTTGAGGTAGCGCTCCATGCGATGGACCACATGGCGACCGGTGTCCTCGATGCGCTCCTTGATCAGCTCGCGCGGACGGTCGCGCACGGCAAGGGCGCCGGCGAACAGTTCGCCCAGCGGGGAGCCTTTCTCGAGGGCTTCGAGGTGGGAGGCGTCGAGCGAGGCGGATCGCGCCCACTCGCGCACTTCAGCGCCCAGCCCCGGCGGAAACACGGACGAACGGCGCAATGCCCAGAAACGCTCGAGGATGATCGCGAGCGCAACAAAGGAACAAATGAGGATCGGCAGCAAAGCCCAGCCGCCAGCCAGAAGGATCTCGAGCACGTCAACCCCGGATGAACAAAAGTCAGGCGGGCATCATAGCAGGGCCCGCCACGGGGACTGAGGCGCCCTTAACACTTGTGGCAGACAGCCTCCCTCTAGGGAAGCAGCTCTACTGTGGGAGCCGCTTCAGCGGCGATCCGTGCGGAGAGGGGTGCCGCGGGTTACCGCGAGCACCCATCGCCGATGAATCGGCTCCTACAGAGAGAGCAAAGCTCTCAGCGGTGGCCGAGGAACTCGACCTCGCTCAGGTCCAGCCCATTCGTATCAGCGGAAACGAGACGCAGGCGGTACCAGGCATACGCGCCCGGCGTGCCGACAGCGAACGCCCTCGTCTGCAAGCGCCACGGCCAGCTTTCACCCTCACGCTTATCGACCGCCTTGTAGTGCTTGCCGTCGGTCGACCCCTCGAGCACCCAGCCCGAGGCATCGCCCGGTTTGGCGCCCGAGGTCAGGGTGAGCATCTCCACCGTCACCGGATGATCGAAGTGCCAGCCGACCACGGCGTCCTTCGCGGCCAGATGCGCCGAGGTATCGGAGGTGTTGTCGAACAGCTTGTCCAACTCGGCGCCCTTCAATGAACCGAAGGCCTTGCCGCCCTCGCTCGTCAGGTCGACCAGCGGCGCAGGCTTGCTGCCTTCGGCGCTGATCGAAGCCGGCAGCGCATCGGCACCGGTTCCCCACGTCGAAGGCGTCGGCCCCATGGTGAACTCGAGCGTCGCACCCTTCGCCAGCAGTTCGTGCGGCAGGGTCAGCTTGTTCCACGGCTGGCCGTTGACCGTTAGCGACTGCACGTAACGGTTCGTGTCGCTCACGCCCGGCGCCTTGATGTCGATCGTCGCACCGCCTTCCAGACGAAGACTCATGTGCGGGAAGTGCGGCGCACCGATGACGTACTCCGGCGTGCCCATGCGCAGCGGATAGAAACCGGCGGCACCGAACAACCACCATGCCGACATCTCGCCGTTGTCTTCGTCACCCGGATAGCCCTGGCCGATCTCGCTGCCCACATAGAGGCGGGACACCGCGTCGCGCAGCTTGTCCTGTGTCTTCCACGGCTGGCCGGCTTCGTCGTACATCCAGATGATGTGATGCGAGGGCTGGTTCGAATGACCGTATTGGCCCATGCGCACGTCGCGTGCCTCGATCATCTCGTGGATCACGTCGCCGTAGTCGCCGACGTCGTACTTGCCCGGCGTGCTGAAGAACTGGTCGAGCTTGGCAGCCAGCGCCTCGCGACCGCCGTACAGCGCGGCCAGGCCGGCACCGTCCTGCGGGGCGTGGAAGGCCATGTTCCAGGCATTGGTCTCGGTGTAGTCGCCACCCCAGCGAATCGGGTTGAACTCCTTCGCATCCCACCGCCACTTGCCTGCGGCATCGCGTGCGACGAAGAAACCGACGGCGGGATCGAACAGGTTGGTGTAACCGAGGGCACGCGAGCGATACCAAGCGGCATCGTCGGCGTAGGAGGCGCGGTAGGCGTCACCGGCTGGCGCGTCCTTGGCCAGTGCCCTGGCCAGGTTGCCGATGGCGAAGTCGTTGATGTAGCCGTCCATCGACCAGGACAGGCCTTCTTTGACGCCGTCGTCGGTATAGCCGTTGAACAGCGAACGCTGGATGCCCTTGCGACCGGCTCCCTTCACCTCGCTGACGCTGGAGGCATTGCGGATGGCCGACTGGTAGAAGGCGGAGACATCGAAATTACGCACGCCCTTCAGCCATGCATCGGAGAAGGCGACGTCCGAGCTCGTGCCCACCATCAGGTCGGCATAGCCC
>NZ_JBFUIT010000430.1:0-2635 GCF_056401735.1 Luteibacter sp. P4_D7_3 | reverse complement strand
CGGTAACCCCATTCGTACCCGTCAGACTCGTGCCCCTGACCGTCTCATCGCTCGTCGACTTGTTCGTAACGGTGTGCCCGTCGATGTCGAGATCCGTCGTACCGCGTCGATCCGTCACAGCGTTGAGAGTGAGGTCATTCCCAGCCGTCAAAGCCAGCTGGTTACCCGCCCCAAGCTGCGCACCATCACTGGTGAGATTGTGTCCCGCCTGAAGGACGAGGTTCCCGCCCGCATTGATCGCACTCGTCGCATACGTCACCGCGGACTCGCCGTGCGATGCCGTCTCGCTCCGCGTGGCATGACTCTGCGCGGCCAGCGTCAGATCGTTGCCGRCAACCAGCTGCGCATTGCCGCGCGCGTGAATCGTGCTGGCCGTGGCGGTCAGGTCATTGCCAGCCATCATCGCGAGGTTGCCGCCCGCCTGGATCGGCGCTACGTTCGTCGTGAGGTCGCGCCCGGCCATCAGCATCGCGTCGCCGGTTGCGGTGATCGCTCCGGTGTTGGTGAGGTCCCGGCCTGCCTGCACGGATATGCTCTGCGCGGAGAGCGTGCCGGCATTGATCACATCGCCGCGCGCGGTAACGGCCAGCGTGCCGCCGCTCTGCAGTGCGCCGGTGTTGATTAGCGTATCGGCTGAGAGCAAGGTGCCATGGTCGCTGGAGATCATCCCCTCGTTGGTCAACGTCGTGCCGGACTGGATCGCCACCTGGTCGCCGGCGATCAGCGCGCCCTGGTTCTGCAGGTGGTCCGCCGTCGCCTTGGACAGATACACCACGGGCGAGAGCACATGCTGTCCATCGACCACCGTGTCCACCAGCCAGACGATGTCCGACTGCAAGGCGGCGATCTGCGTGGACGTCAACGGTGCGCCGAGGGTCAGACCCAGCTGTGCGGCCTGCGCAGCCGCATTGCCCATCAGGGCGGTGTACTGCGACATGGCATCGCCGGTACCGGTCAGGTTGCGCCGACCGGTCAGCTGCAGGATCTGGTCCAGCACCAGGTTCTGTTCGTAGTAACCGTCACCCAGGCGCTTCTGGATATTCGCCGGGTTGTCGCCCAGCGCCTGCAGCAGATAGTCCGAGCTGGTGACCGGACCCGTGGCGAACCGTGGCGCCGTGGTCATCAGGAACGGCGCACCTGCGTCGGTGTGCTGCTGGACCATGGCGTTGTTGGGTGGCGTGTAGCCCGACAGCGGATGCGAGGCGGCGCCGACGGTTTGGCCATTCCCTCCGCCCGGGCCAATCAGAGCATTACCCGATGTCCCGCCGGCCGTCGTGGTCCCGGTGGCGAACGCGCCGGTCGCACTGGCCATGCTCAGGTTTCCTGGCCCCGCGATGGGGCCCAGCGACGGCCCCCCGATTTCCGTGTTGCTCACCTGGGCAGCGGTCACGTTCACGGTGCCGCCCGCGGTGATCGAGGCCGTCAGGCCCGGACCCGCGTTATAGGTGATCCACGACGGCGCACTCCCCGCCAGGAGGTTTACGGTCGCGCTGCCAGTCGTGGTGGGCTGCCAATTGTTGTAGCCGGCCAGCGTCCAGACGTGATTGCCACCGTCGATTTCCCAGATGCCGATCTGCTGATCGACGGTTTCCTTGACGGTGCCGGTCGGCACCCAGCTCTGGTTGATCACCGCACCCATGCCGGTCTGGCCGGTGGTGGGATTGACGATCGTGAGGTTCCGCCCGGCGGCCAGCTGTGAATTGGCATTGAGTACGGCGCCGGTGAGGTTCACATCGACACCGGCGGTCATCACGCCGGCCGCGGTCGCAAAATCCAGCACCGTCACGGACACCAGGGTGTCTTTGACCACTGCCTGCAAGTCATCGGCGAAGATGTTGTGCGAGTCGTGGTCCGGATCGGGCTGGTAGCCCTTGCACCACTGGTCGCCATTCTTGCCGGGCGTACCGAAGGCACTGCTGCCGCAATAGGCCTCCAGCACGGCAATCTGCGAGGCATCGAGAATCTGCGACGCCGGCGTACCCGGCGGCGGAAGACCGTTCGGATTGATCTCGTCCGAGCGATAGATCGGAACCGTCGTGGTTGTCGTGTTCTGCGCCTGCTCGGCAGGCGTCAGCGCGATGTCCTTCGTCTGGAAGTAACGCCGCTGGTTGGTGATCTGCTGCGCGGTAACGGTGAGGTTGCCCTGGGCCTGGATCCAACCAGAGCTGTTCAGCAGGGTCCCTGCCGCGTTGCCCGCGGCGTCTCCCGCGATATTCAGATTGCCGCCGCTATACAGCTCGCCATCGAGGTTGGCGAGGTTGCCCACCCACAACGAGAGCTGATTGGACGCACCGATGAACCCTTCGCCATAGTCGACCGGGGCCAGAGCGGTACCCAGGTCGCGACCATTGGTGAGGCTGGCGGCCTTCAGGGTCACTGTGTCGCCCAGAATGTTACCGGTGTTGGTGAGGCGATTGGCCGATGCCGTCAGGGTGTCGCCTTCGAGCGTGGCGCCTTGCTGGTTGTCCAGCGTGCCACCGACAACGATGTTGGCCACGCCCGTATGCGCCGTGTTGCTGCCGTTGATCGTGGCGCCGTTCGTGTTGACGAGATTGCCTGCGGTCACATCCAACTCGCCGGCGCTCTGCAACGTGCCCTGGTTGGTCAGCGTGCCATCGACCGTGAGCTTGAGCAC
>NZ_JBFUIT010000429.1:0-2650 GCF_056401735.1 Luteibacter sp. P4_D7_3 | reverse complement strand
ATATAGAGCACGTCCGCGACGATGTTGACGAAGCTCAACACCATCAGGATAACGACCAGGGTGAGAAAGGCTCCCGCCGCGATACCCATCACCCGACTCGATCCGGGCGAATGCTGGCGAGCGATAGCGCCCAGCGCAAGGGCGAACGGCATCAGGCAGAGAGATTGAACAATGACCCCGGCATCATGGCTCCGGAGCAGAAGGTGAGAGGTCTGCGGATCCGAAGGTCTCATCACCAGGAACACGATGAGGCATGCAAACGCCGCGATGCCGAAGACGCCGCTGGTGATCGCCAGCCAACCTTGAAGTCGATATCCTGATATAGGACTTGCAGTTAGAGACTGCATTGTCATTCCCCCCTGGCTCCGGTGGATCATAGCCCGCTCCACTTGGCCCACGTCAATCGGCCTTTTTCTTGAGGCTGTCGATTTCCGCTTCACTCAATCGACGTCTGAATATGGCGACCTCCGCCATCCAGGAGAACCCAAGATGATGATCCGTCCTCTCAACCGTATGCACGGCAGGCTTCCGACCCGCCGTTTCAGCCACGTAGCAGCCTGTGCGGCGTCGCTCCTGTTCGGCCTCGCCAGCGCGGCGCTACACGCGAAAGACAGTCCGGGAATGGCACCGATCGACGCCTACCTGTTGGACCGGGCAACGGAAATCAGCCTGGCCAGGAGCGCCGCCCCGGCGGCGATTGCCAAGGATGCGACCGTCCTGGTGCTGACGCGTGCGGGCTACGAAACGGCGGTCAAGGGAAGCAATGGGTTTGTCTGCTACGTCGGCCGCGGCTTTGGTGGCGCCCCCGATTGGCCCGAGCGCTGGGACACCAGGATTCGTGCCGCCGCCTGCGATATTCCGCCGGCCGTGCCGACGATGACGGCCCTTCTGAAGCTGCGTACCGCCCTTACGCTTGCGGGCAAATCCGATGGACAGATCATGGATCGCATCAAGGCCGCCCTGCGCACTGGCGAGATTCCGCCGCTCGCGGCCGGCGCCATGTGCTACATGATGTCGAAGAACGCGTACCTGTCCGCACAGGGTGAGCACAACATGGCGCACGTCATGTTCTACGTCCCCACCAAGGACGCCACGACCTGGGGTGCGAACCTGCTAGGTTCACCCGTGATCGGCGGCAGCTACTGGTACCTGCTTCCGGGCCATGATGCTGACATCGCCGCCCTTCCGCCCATCTCAGTCTTTTTGGTGGCGACAAGCACGTTCTCGGACGGCACTCCGGTAGTGCCCCACGGCATGTAAGCCACCGCACTTCCAGATCATAACGCCAAGAGCCGAGCGCCTCGGGATGGATGGCTCCTGCCCGTGCACACCTTGGCAATCCCCCGCCCTGTCGGCTAGATTCCCTGCCACATACTGCCCTCAAGGACCGTCATTGCGCATCCTCGATAGGTTCCGGCGCACGCTGTCCAAAGACGACTTCGCCGCCCTGGTCATCCAACGGGCCGAAATCCTCGCTCAGCCCGTATCTGCAAGGTATGACGCCGAGGTGTTCCAGATCGACTTCGAGCTGGCCGACGGCCAGCCTTGGCTCATGAGCCTGCACAACGCTTTCAAGGATGCGTCGGCAGTCCCGCCAAAGCAACGTAACGACATCGTCGACAAGTATCTGGCGAGCATGACCGACGATCATCCTGACGAATGCGCCGAAGATACCCTTGCCAGGCTCATGCCAGTCATCCGCGATCCGGCCATGTTCGCCTGGGGACTACTCTCGGCCCGGCTTTCCGGGCGTACAGGTACGGGTGGAGGGCCGTGTCTTCGGCCCTTTGCCGATAACTTATCCGTCGCCCTTGTACTGGACTCCGAGCACGCCACGACGACCGTTAGCCTTAAGACTCTCACCTCCTGGGGCCTGGACGCCGAGGCTGCCTTCGCGCGCGCCTTGACCAACTTACGCGACAGGACCAGCGATGCCGGCATGGACCGTCACGGCGGCATATGGATCTCCACATGGAACGACGTTTACGACGCCTCCCGGATGCTGCTTACGGACATGATCCATCGGCTGCCCGTTCACGGTGAGCCTGTGGCCGTGATTCCTTGCCGGGACAAATTGTTCGTTACAGGCAGCCTCGACGACGAAGGTGTCGCGCTGATCGCGACGCTCGCAGCAGGTATTCTCGAAGAGGAGACGCGTCCGCTGAGCGGCCAACTCCTTGTTCTTCGCAGCGGCGCGTGGATTCCGTTCCAGGGAAAAGTGCCCACGGAGACGGCCAGGCGCTTGAACGTGGCGCGGTACAAACGCCTCATCGGGACCTACGACGATCAGAAAACACTACTTGAGAAAGTCCACGAGAAGGAAGGCGCGGATGTCTTTGTCGCCACGTACCATGCTGTTGAGCAAACGGATACCGGACGAATCACTGGATCGGCGCAATGGACGCGTGACGTTTTGACCCTTCTTCCCCGTTGCGACGAACTCTGGTTATTTTGCGATCAACGAAAGGAAGTGCTGGAGATCGGGTGGGATGATGCCGTCGCGTACATCCCTGAACTAGCGACACCGGTCGATGACCTCGATCCGCCGCGCTTCCGTCTCACCGACTTTCCTGATGATGCGACCTATGACGCGTTGAAGCGGCGAGCGGTCCGCATCCGTGCGCTTTAGCCAGACGTGCGGCTTCATGAC
>NZ_JBFUIT010000428.1:0-2663 GCF_056401735.1 Luteibacter sp. P4_D7_3 | reverse complement strand
GGCTAATTCGAGTGGAGAGCTCGCCGCGGAGTTGCCTAGAAGGGCGAGCTGGCCTCTGTCCAAGGCTAACTCGACACGCGTCGTGGACCCCGTGAGTACGGCAAATAAGAAGGTCCGATCTGCCTCGCCGAGCCAGTCCGCGTTTGGCGACAGCAACAGCAGGTCGCCTTCGGCACTTTCCCATATCGACACGATGAACAGGGCCGGCTTTCCAGGAGAGCGTAGCCCGTCGCCGTATTTTTCGACGCCTGTCGGCTCGCCCATGCCCGAACGGGTTCGCGTGGAGGCGAACGGCTCGGTGACTCATTTTCGCAGGTTCAGCTGACGATGGAAGAGATCACGCGATCCAAGTCAAACCGCCGCAACATCGAGCGCCACGCCAGCGTGGCGACGCCGGCGGCGCACGAGCCCGTGGCCGGCGCGGGCGGCATCCACTCGAACGCATACAATTTCCTGAGCGCGGTGAACACAGGCGTAGACCCGCGCACGGGCATGTATTCCTGTTCGATCAGCCTGCCCGGCGTGGCGGCGAACAACCTGTGTGGCCCTGCGGCCAACTTCGGTCTGAGCTTCAGTGCGCTCAACCCGATCGACGAGGGTTTTGGCGTGGGCTGGTCATTGACGACGACACGCTACGACACGCGCCGTCGCCGGTTGTCGTTGTCCAGCGGCGAGTCGTTCATGGTGGACGCGTTTGTCGGCGGCGTAGCGACGTTCAAGGATCGGAAGCTACGCACGTTCGACCTCCTGCAACGCGGCCCGGACGACTATGTGATCGTGCACAAGTCGGGAACGTCCGAATGGTTGCGGGTCATCCTGGGACGCAAAGAGAACAAGGGTAGCGACGGTGTCGCGATGTTGTACGAAGTGCGCTCACCCGAGGGCTACCCGGTCACCTTCGAGCAGACCGCGCCCAATGGCATCGCGCGGCTACACCGTGTGTGGGATGGCACCGGGCGAGTGTTGCTGACGGTGGACTACGAGATAGATGCCACGGTGTTGACCCTGCATCCGGAGGGCGCCCAGGCCGCCGCCTTCACCCTGCACTTCAACAACGACAGGCTGGTGCGGTTGGCGCTACCAGAGGGCTATGGCGAAAGCTGGTCATTCGACTACCAGGGCGAGGCAGCTGTGCTCTTGCTCAAGAGCGTCACGGTACCGACGGGCGGCCGCGAAGAGGTCGACTACAAGCTGGAGGGCCACGTATTGCCGGGCGGCGCGGAGCGTCCGCTGAGTCATATGCCGGTCGTGATCGAGTACCGGAGGGATCCGGGCCATGAGCAGCCGGTGATGAGGACGCACTACGCGTACTCGGAGCAGAACTTCTTCGGGTACGGTGCGGTAGACGACTGGCTGAACGACAAGGACAATTTGTACCGGATCGTCGCCGAACCAGGACGGCGATACGAGTACAGCTCGATCGAGACGCACTACGACGATCTCGCGCCTGTGCGCACCGTGGAACGGGTATTCAATCGCTTTCACCTGCTCACCAGCGAGCGCAGCGTGCAGGATGGCTGCGTGAAGGAAGTGATCACGACTTACGACGAAGACCCGGCAATCTCGTTCGAAGACCAGCAGTCCTGGTGCCAGCTACCCGTGGAGGTGCGGACCCTGTACTACCGGGAGACCCCCGCCGACCGCTCCAACGCCGGCACCCGGCGCTTCCGTGAGATGGCGAGGAAGACTCGCTATGACGCGCACGGCAATGTGCTCGAAGCCACCGACGAACGCGGTGCGACCGAGGTCTACGACTACTTTCCTGCCAAAGGCGAGCCGGGACTGTGTCCCGTGGACCCGCTGGGCTTCGTGCGTTTCCTGCGCGAGAAACGCGTCGATCCCCCCGCCGGAACCGACGGCCCGGTGCGCCTGACACGTTATACCTACAAGGAGCTTCCCTCCCRTGTCGTCGGAGCCTCGATACACATCGTGCCGTGGACCGAGACGCTCTATACCGTCCATGGCGACGGTACGGAGGTCGAGCTCGGCAAAACGTCGCAGTATTTCATCGGGGACCGCGGTCCCGATCATGGTCGCTTGGAGCGCCTGGTTTCGCGCCATGGAGGCGTCGAAAGCAGCGTCGATCACGCCTACGATGATTCGGCTATCACGAGGGACGCGTCCGGTCGCGACGTTCCGGTGTTGACGACGACAAGCCACAAGACCGCGAGCAACGGCCAGGATAGCCAGCACGCGACATCGGTGACGGCACGGTCGTACCTGAGCGGACTTCCCGTCATGGATCGGTCGCCCGGCGGCGTGGTCATGCGTTACTCCCACGACGCACTCGGCCGTCAGGTCGCCGAAACCGTGGCGGCGGATTCGGACTGGGCGGCGACGACATCGACGACCTTCGTGCTGGCAGCCTCCGGCGCCCGCATCGTCAAACGTAGTGTGACGGGGCAGGAGACCGCGACCGAACTGGATGGCTTCGGGACGGCCCTGCGCGTTCTGGCGATYAACGCGGAAAATGACCTCCCCGAGCGCGACATATGGCGGGCCAGCTTCGATGGCATGGGCCGCAAGGTCGGCGAAACGGTGACGGACAGCCGGCTACCGATCGCTTCGGTCGCTCCGCCCTATGCGGCCGACGCGATTGTTTCCACGACGGAGGACGTCGTGGAGACGACCACGAGGTACGTCTACGATGGATGGGATAACGT
>NZ_JBFUIT010000427.1:0-2684 GCF_056401735.1 Luteibacter sp. P4_D7_3 | reverse complement strand
CTGGCCCTCGCGCAGCTCCTGCAGAAAGAGGGTTATATCCTCGACGCCCGTTCCGCTGATGAAGCGGGCAAGCCGGTGCTCGAGATCAAGCTGAAGTACTTCGAGGGTCTCCCGGCCATCGAAACCATCTCCCGTGTCAGCCGTTCCGGTCTCCGCGTTTACCGCGGCAAGGACGAGCTGCCGAAGGTCCTCGGCGGCCTGGGCATCTCCATCATCTCGACTTCCGCCGGTCTCCTGACCGACGCTCAGGCCCGTGCTAAGGGTCTTGGCGGCGAAGTCATCGGCCAGGTGGCGTAAGGAGTCCCGTATGTCACGTGTAGCCAAGTTGCCTATCAATCTCCCCAAGGGCGTCGAGATCTCGATCGCCAACGGTACCGTCTCCGTCAAGGGCCCGAAGGGCACGCTGACGACCCATGAACTGCCGGGCGTTACGTTCCAGCAGGACAATGGCGTCGCCACCGTCGTTCTCGCCGAGGGCGCCGACGACAAGTTCGGTGGTACGGCTCGCGCCGTTGTCGCCAACATGGTCCAGGGTGTCACCGCCGGTTTCGAGAAGAAGCTCGAGCTGGTCGGCGTCGGTTACCGCGCACAGCTTGCCGGCAAGGCCGTCAACCTCTCGCTCGGTTTCTCGCACCCGGTCGTCTTCGAGGCGCCGGAAGGCATCACCATCGAAGTCCCGACGCAGACCGAAATCCTGATCAAGGGCGCTGACAAGCAGCTCGTGGGTCAGACGGCGGCGAAGATCCGTGCGTTCCGTTCGCCGGAGCCTTACAAGGGCAAGGGCGTCCGTTATGCGGGCGAGAAGATCATCCTGAAGGAAGCCAAGAAGGCCTAATCGGTCTATCCGCTTTCTGGAGTAATACGATGAACAAGAACGATTCCCGCCTGCGCCGCGCCAAGTCGACCCGCTCTCACATCCGTGAGCTCGCGGTCCACCGCCTGAGCGTGCACCGCACCGGTCAGCACATCTACGCCCAGGTGTTCGCACCGAACGGTACTGTCGTGGCAGCCGCCTCGACCGTGCAGTCCGCGGTTGCCGAAGGTCTGAAGGGTACGAAGAACATGGAAGCCGCGACCACCGTCGGCCGCATCGTTGCCGAGCGCGCCAAGGCCGCCGGTATCGAGGCAGTCGCGTTCGATCGCTCGGGTTTCCGTTACCACGGTCGCATCAAGGCTCTCGCCGATGCAGCCCGTGAAGCCGGCCTCAAGTTCTAAGAGGCGTCAGGCAACGACATCGGTCCCTCGGGGCCGATGTCGCCCGATTTAGCTCCTACAACTCCAAGCGGCGACCGAGCCGTAAACAGAAGTCCCGGCTAACTATCATTCCGGGCTATCAGGAAAAGAGATGTCCTCGACAGATCGCGAAAATTCGGACGGCATGCTTGAAAAGCTTATCGCCGTCAACCGCGTGGCCAAGACCGTCAAGGGTGGCCGCCAGATGAGCTTCACCGCGCTGACCGTTGTTGGCGACGGCGAAGGCCGCGTCGGTTTTGGTTATGGCAAGGCACGTGAAGTGCCGGTCGCCATTTCCAAGGCTATGGAACGCGCCCGTCGCAACATGGTCACGATTGAACTGAACCAGGGCACGCTGTGGTACGCCATCAAGGCTAACCACGGTGCGGCTCGCGTCTACATGCAGCCCGCTTCCCAGGGTACCGGCGTCATCGCCGGCGGCGCCATGCGCGCTGTCCTCGAAGTGGTCGGTGTGAAGGACGTGCTCGCCAAGGCCGTCGGCTCGCGCAACCCAATTAACCTCGTCCGCGCGACGATCAAGGGTCTGCAGGCCGTCGCATCGCCGAAGCGCATCGCCGCCAAGCGTGGCAAGACGATCGAAGAGGTCCTCGGCAATGGCTAAGAACACCGAAACCGCCGCTGGCGGTACCGTCCGCGTCCGCCTGGTCAAGGGCCTGCGCGGTGTGCAGGGTCGTCATCGTTTGAGTGTGAAGGCCCTGGGCCTGAGCCACATCAATGATGTGCGCGAACTGAAGGATAGCCCGCAGGTCCGTGGCCTTATCAATAAGGTCTACTACCTGGTTCGGGTCGAGGAGTAAGAATCATGCGTCTTAACGATCTACGTCCCGGTAAGGGCGCCCGCAAGTCCCGCACCCGCGTCGCTCGCGGTATTGGTTCCGGCCTCGGCAAGACTGCTGGCCGCGGCCATAAGGGTCAGCATGCACGTGCCGGTGGCACGCATCGCTACGGTTTCGAAGGCGGCCAGATGCCGCTGCAGCGTCGCCTTCCGAAGGTGGGCTTCCGCTCGCTGAAGAAGCGCGACACCGAAGAAGTGCGTCTGTACCAGCTGGCTGCCTTGAAGGTCGACACGATCGATCTGATCGCTCTCCACGCTGCCGGTCTCGTGACCAGCCGCGCGAAGAAGGTCAAGATTGTCCTCAAGGGTGAAATCACCCGCGCGATCAAGCTCACGGGCGTGCTTGCGACGGCCGGCGCCAAGGCGGCTATCGAAGCCGCCGGCGGCAGCGTGGAGTAATCAGGTGGCAGCAGCGCAGGGCACAACGCTCGGCTCGCTGGGCAAACTGACGGAACTTCGTCAGCGCATCTTCTTCTTGATTGGTGCGCTGGTGGTCTTCCGCCTCGGTTCGTTCATTCCCGTTCCGGGCGTGAATCCTGAGGCGATGACCAGCCTGGTTGAGGGTGGCGGCGGTCTGTTGAACATGGTCAACATG
>NZ_JBFUIT010000426.1:0-2708 GCF_056401735.1 Luteibacter sp. P4_D7_3 | reverse complement strand
TGCTTTGGCCACGCGCGTGTTCGAGCGTCAGGGTGAAACGTTGCACGCCGCCGTCGCGTGCGGCAAGCAGGTTGGCCAGTTCACGGGTCAGGCGGCGCAACGGGAACAGCAACGGCTGGCTGCCGTCGAGTTCGCTGTCGAATTCGATTTTCTGCAGGAAGCTTGCCGGTGGTTGCCAGGCGGGCAGGGCATGCGCCGACTGGCCACGGATGCGGTCGAGCCATGCCACGCCATCGCGACCGATGCGTCGGGTCAATTCGGGACGGGGCAGGCGGAAGATGTCTTCCAGGCGACGGAAGCCCATCGCCTGCAACGACTTCACCATGCTGGCGGAAAGTCCGCTCCGGGTCAGCGGCAACGCGGCAAGCATGCGCAGTACGCCCTCGCGTTCCGGCAGCACCATGCCATCCTCGCTCGCGGCAAAAATCCACGAGGCGGCAGCAAAGGGCGTGGCGGCGAGGGTGTGCGGATGGCCTTGTTCGAGCAATCCGCTACGCAGGCGTTCGGCGAGCACCGGCCAGCCATCGAAAAGACGAAGGCTGGCACCGACTTCCATCAGGATGGCCTGGGGCGGCGCCAGGCTGACATGACCGCTGAACTGGTAACACCACGCGGCAATGCCGGCGAGCAGGCGGGTTTCGGCATCCCGGTCACGTGGGCGCACATCGAGGGCTGGGCATAGCGCCCGTGCGGCGGCGACGCTTTGCCCACGGCGTACGCCGAAGGCGGCGGCTTCTTCATTTGCGGCGGCGATCAGGCGTTGGCGCGCGTGGCCGTCGAGTAGAGCGGAGGGGCCTGCCTCCGGTGTCGCGGCGAAGGCGGCGGAGAACGCCAGGCCGGGAAAACGGAGACAGGCCCAAAGCATGGCTGCGGAAGAGGGGCGACGACGGAGCGTCCGTCACGACGGCGTGTGGAACGCGGCGTCATGACGGGATCCATCAGGCCCGCATGCGCAACAGCGGAGCGGTGGTGGTCAGCAGGCCACGCGACTTGAGGACATCCACGTAGGTGGCCTCGTCGCTGTTGCTGACCTTGAGGCGGAGCGCGGCCGGGCTGTTCTGCGCGGCGTGCGTGGCCGGGCGGAAAAGCATGGCGCAGGCGTCGCCGGTTTCGGCGGCCAGCTGCAGGCGACGCAGGCTGCGGTAGTCGATGTCGGGCAACCAGCCGACCACGGCGCCGCAGCAGCCCGAGCGCAGGCACTGCTCCATGCTCCATGCGGCCTCGGTGCTGCCGGCATGGATTTCATGCAGAAAGCGCAGGTCGACACCGGCCGCGGCCAGCGCGGGGGCATAGGGAAGATAAGGCGGCGCGACGAAGATCACGCGGCGGTGCTCCTGGGTCAGCGCGGCAAGTGCAGGCATGACCAGATCCAGTTCGCCCAGGCCGTCATGCTCGAACAGGATTTCGCTGAGGGCACCCTGCGGCCAGCCACCGCCGGGCAGTTTCGCGTCGAGCGAGGTCCAGCCCGTGGACAGCGCGCGTACGCGCGGCTGACGGTCGGCGGAACGCCGCCAGATACCGGGATGGTCGAGCACCTGAGCGAGATTCGGGGAGGCGATGGCGTTCATGGTCAGGTCCTGCGAATGATGCCGACGTAACGCCCTTCAATGGCGAACGCGTGGCGACGGGGATCGACTTCGATCGGCTCGAAGTCGGGATTTTCGGGTAGCAACAGGACGCGGTTGCGGTCGTGCTTGAGGCGTTTCACGGTGACTTCGTCGTCCAGCCGGGCGACCACGATCTGGCCATCGGTGGCGACGGCCGTCTTATGCACGGCAAGTAGGTCGCCATCGAGGATGCCCACATCACGCATGCTCAGGCCGACGACACGCAGGAGGTAATCGGCGCGCGGGCGGAACAGCGCGGGATCGACTTCCAGTTGCGATTCGATGTTTTCCTCGGCGAGGATGGGCGAGCCGGCGGCAACGCGGCCGATCAGCGGCAACTCGTTGGCTGCCTGGCCGCGCAGGCTCGAGGCGAGACCGGGGGGAATGCGCAGCCCGCGGTGCTGCGGGGAGCGCTCGAGCACGCCTTTACGGACCAGGGACTCGACGCAGGCCTGTGCCGAACTGTGGCTGGAAAAGCCCAGGGCATCGGCGATCTCGCGCAGTGTCGGCGGGAGCCCTTGCGCTTGCAGGTATTCCTGCAGGAAGGAAAGGGTCTTTTGCTGACGCTCGGTAAGGGTAGGTGTCGACATGCGTACATTTGTACACATGCCAGGAGAGCGGCGCAAGGGGGAGCTTCGATTACGGGATGACTCAAGGGCGTGTCGCCCTATCTCAATCCGGTTTTCCCTTACACGAAGGCGAGGGCAAGGGCATCTGGAGATGGCTTGCCATTGGGCAAACCATGGACGAACTCCCGGGATAAGCCGTCTGAGAGGCCCAGAGAACCGCCATGACCCCCGTCCATGCCTCCAGCGCGACATCTTCCTCTAAGCCGGCTGGCCATGAGCAGCTTGCATGCCCCCCATCGCCAAAGCAGGATGCCGACATGGAACACAGACTTAGCCGGCTGGAAGTCACCACCCAGCATATCCAGGACGATCTTCGCGATCTTCGTACCGATGTGGGCGAGTTCAAAGCTGAAATGCGCGAATTCAAGGGCGAGATGCTTGAGTTCAAGAGCGAAATGCTTGAGTTCAAAGTTGAAATGCGCGAATTCAAGGGCGAAATGCTTGAGTTCAAGAGCGAAATGCTTGAGTTCAA
>NZ_JBFUIT010000425.1:0-2716 GCF_056401735.1 Luteibacter sp. P4_D7_3 | reverse complement strand
CTACAGGACCCGCAAGATAGGCCACGAAGCTGGCAACCTCATCGGCATGGCCGTAGCGGCCGATGGCGAGCAATGGCATCAGCTGTTCGGCGAACGGACCGTCCTTGGGGTTCATGTCGGTGTCGACGGGGCCGGGCTGCACGTTGTTCACCGTGATGCCGCGCGGACCGAGATCGCGAGCCAGTCCCTTGGTCAGGCCCTGCAGCGCCGACTTGCTCATGGCATAGATCGCACCACCCTGGCCGGGCATGCGCTCCGCATTGGTGCTGCCGATGTGAATGATGCGGCCACCGTTGTTCATGGCGCGCGCACCGAACTTGCTGGCCACCACGGCCGCACGGACGTTGATCGCGAGCGTGCTGTCCAGATCTTCGATCGGAYAGTCCTCGATCGGGCTGAACTTGGCGATGCCGGCATTGTTGACGAGGATGTCGAGACCGCCAAAGGTTTCCTTGGTTTTCGCGACGGCCGCTTCGATCGCGGCGTCGCTCGCGCTATCTGCCTGGAAGGCGATCGCACGACCGCCCTTGGCGGCGATCTCGGCCACGACGGCCTCGGCCGCCGAGGCTCCGTTCACGTAGGTAAGGACGACGTTGGCGCCGCCGGCAGCGAGGCGACGGGCGATGGCGGCACCGATGCCGCGCGACCCGCCGAGGATGAGGGCGCTCTTGCCCTGGATGGAATTGAGGTCGTTCATGGCATGACTCCGTAGTGAGGTGAGTTCGACAACACCATCAATGGCGGCGGTAGGCGCTGGCAGTAGGCACGATTTCACCTATGCAGTCGATACCATCGGTTTAGAATCCTTCCATGGACACCCTCAACGGTATTGTCTGCTTCATCCGCAGTGCCGAGTCCGGCAGCTTTGCCGCGGCGGGCCGCGCCCTGGGCCTGACCCCGGCCGCCGTGGGGAAAAACGTGGCCAGGCTGGAGGCATCCCTCGGTGTTCGGCTGTTTCAGCGCAGCACGCGCCGCCTGTCGCTCACGGAGGCGGGCGAGGCATTCCGCCTGGAGGTGGTGGATAGTCTGGACAGCCTGCAAACAGCGATGTCCAACGCCACCGTGGCGCATGCCAGCCCGGTGGGACGCCTGCGCGTCAGCATGGGCAACGCGTTCGGACGGGACTGGATCGTCCCGATGCTGGGCAGTTTCCTTCGCGCGAATCCCCGGGTGCAGCCGGACTGGCATTTCGACAATCGCGCGGTGGATCTGATCGGTGAGGGGTTCGATGTCGCGATCGGCGGTGGCTTCGAGCTGCAACCGGGCCTCATCGCGCGCCACCTGGCGCCGGCGCATCGCGTACTGGTGGCATCACCGGCGTACCTGTCGACGCGAGGGGCGCCTGCCACCCCGGCTGATCTGGTGGGGCGGGCGGGCATTCTTCTTCGGTCACCGCAGACCGGGCGTATTCGCAACTGGACGCTCACCGATGGCGCCGCTGGGAAGGCCTCGATCGACCTCGACACGCGCATTCTGTTCGATGACCCGGATGYGGCGAACCACGCCGCGATGCAAGGGCTGGGGATCGCCCTGGTCGCCGTGCCCCATGCGCTGCCCTATATCGAGCGCGGTGTGTTGAGGCGCGTGTTGCCGGATTGGTGGGTGGACGGTGGTGACATTTCGATCTATTACGCGGCGCAGAAGCTGCTGCCGCGAAAGACACGCGTGTTCGTCGAGCACGTGATGGCATCGTTCGAGCGGGATCAGCTGGCGGCGCGCTTTTCGGCGCAGCACGCCGACATGCGGTAACGCCTGCACCCCGCTCGGTACGCCGCCGTCCGGTAACGCTTGCATCGCGCTTCTACCGAGCGAGGGTGCACCGGCGAAGGTGCGGCGCGGCGGTCAGCCTGGCAGGAGGCCTGCCAGGCGTTCGTGGAGGACGCCTCGGCGCCAGCCTTCGAGGGCTTCGGGCCATACGCCGGTCATCACATACTCTTCCATCGAGCGGCGTGAGCAGAGCAGGCCGGGCGGAAGATCGAGCTGGGTGGCGAGCAGGTCGATGACGCTGCGCATTTCGTTGATGGCGCGCTTCGCGTCGCCCACGGGGTGACCCACGACCGGGGCGGTGGATTCGATTTCCTGGGCGTCCACCGGCCGCTGGAGCAGGTCGAACAATTCCTTGCGCTGGGGTGCACGCAATGCGCGGGTGCCGCGCACGCGCTCGTCCAGATACGCGGCGTCGCGCGGCAGGGCGTTGCTGAGGTCCAGGGCCTGAGCATCCTCGAGCAGCCACGAACGCGGCTTGTCGAGTTCGCGGGCGGTGGTTTCGCGCCAGCGCAGCACGCGACGGAGGAGGGCTTGTTTCTCCGGCGTCCATTCCGCAGCGCCCTTGAAGCTGCGCTGCGGTTGCGGATCCCCTTCGCGCTCGCTGGCCCGGCGCTTCATGCGTGCGCAGTCTTCCGCATGCCAGGCGGCGCGATCGCGCTCCACAAGGCGCTCGCTGAGGATGGCGTGCACGGGATGAAGGTGGACGACATCGAGTGTGGCGTAAAGCTTCTGCGATTCGGTCAGCGGGCGCTGCAGCCAGTCGCTGCGCGTCTCGCCCTTGTCGAGTTCGGCGCCGACCAGCTCAGCGACGAGGGCACGGTAGCTGATGCCCAGTCCCATGCCGACGAAAGCCGCGGCGATCTGCGTGTCGAACAAGGTGTGGGGGCCGTCGGGCAGGAACGGCGACATCGCTTCGAGATCTTCGCCGGCGCTGTGCATCACCGTGACC
>NZ_JBFUIT010000424.1:0-2717 GCF_056401735.1 Luteibacter sp. P4_D7_3 | reverse complement strand
GATCCAGGGCGCGGCGCCCGAGAGATGATAGGTGCCGTTGCGGCGATACACGTCTGCGAAGTTCAGGCCTACGGCTTGCGTACGGACGAGCACCTGGCCAGGGCCGGGAACCGGGTCGGCGATGGTGTCCCAGCGCAGGACGTCGGTGCCGCCGAAGCGGTCGAACAGGAGGGCTTGCATGGGCGGACCTGGGGCCTTGTGCCGGGATGTTGACCGTATGGTAGGGCAGATATCGTCCCTGGCGCCCGGGGAGCGTATAACCCGTGAAGGCAGTCACATTCGCCACGCCCGGATATCCCATGAACAGCAACGCATCCTTGCAACAGGCCAGGGGCAGCTTCAGCGTCGAGGTCAAACCGCAGACGCCGGATAACCCCGCCGCCGAGGGATCCGGGCTGTCGCGCCTGTCGCTGCAAAAGCAGTTCCAGGGGGACCTCGAAGGTAGCGGCCAGGGCGAGATGCTCGGGGCTGGCGACGGAAAAACATCGGGCGGTTACGTGGCGCTGGAGAAAATCAGCGGCACGCTGGGTGGTCGCAGGGGCAGCTTCGTCATGATCCACCGCGCCTTGATGGTGGGTGGTGCTCCGACGGAATGGACGATCGTCGTGGTCCCCGAATCGGGCACCGACGAACTGAGGGGGCTGAGCGGCTCGATGAAAATCATCATCGCCGACGGCAAGCACAGCTACGACTTCGCGTATTCGTTCACCTAGGCGAGCGCTCCAGCGTATTTCCGGCAATGCTCGAGGTACCCGCCCTCGTGCGCCTGAACCAGCTCCACCACGCTACGCCATAGCCACGATGGCGCCTCGATGTTCTGCGGGCGGTTGCGCGCGAGTTCGGCGAGCCAGCTCTTGCGCTGGTCGCGATTCAGCTGGGCAGCATGTGCCCTGCCCACCACGTTGCCCAGATAACGGGCGACCTCCATGGCATCGGCGGGTTCCATCTGTTCGAGGTCGATCTTCAGGTCCTGCGGACGCAGCTCGCGAATGAAAACTGTCTTGCCCTGGATGCGCGAGGCCATCATCCGCTGGCCCAGGTTGGGCGCAAGATGGAGCGCGCCCTCCTTCACGCGGAGAGCGTTGTCGCGAGGCATATCCGCCGTCGCACTTCGCGGTGCGGCCGCGCGCAGCGCTTCCTTGACGTCGACCAGGCAGAGCTCCTTGCCGCCGCTCACGCGCATCAGCAACGCATAGCGAAGTCGTCCCAGCGAACTGCAGCCCTTGACCCAGTACTTGGCGTCGACGAGCTCGACCGTGGCATCGTCCTTGCGATGCACGAGTTGCGCGACCAGCTTCTGCATGTCGGTACCCGATGCCAATGCCTCGAGCTCGGCGCGCTCTTCATCGGTGACCGGCCAGAAGCGGCGGCCCAGCGGAATGGACGGCTTCGGGCCCGCGATGCGTTCCTCGGCCAGATGCTTCCAGCGGCGCCTGGTCGCTGCCCTCATGACCAGGCTGATGCACGAGGGACGTTCGACGAGGCGATAGTCCTTGCGTCCGCTTCCCATGGCGCGCTCGTAGCCGTCGATGAGCTGCTCGACCATGCGCGCCGTAATCACGCCTGGGAGATCGGAACCACGGGCGGCGGTGGCGAGCGACACGGCCAGTCGCACGATGTCATGCGCGGGATTGCCCATGACGGTCTGGTCGAGATCGCGGATCTGGATGTCGATACCGCCGTTGTTGTCCGCCACCGGCCCGATGTTGCTGACGTGGCAGTCACCGCATATCCAGATGTCCGGCCCCTTCGGCAGCGTTCGTCCTGCGTGGTCGAGCCAGTCGTAGAACTGCAGCGTGTTGCCGCGGACGAACACGTGTGCCGAGCGCGCCATCTTGAGGTTACGTAGCGCCGTCAGGCGTGCCGTGCGATCTTCCGGTTCAACGGTTCCCTTGACTGCCATGGTGCGCCTCGCAAGTTCTTGCGCATCGATGGTGAGCGCGTATAACGAGGCAGCGTGTCGTGGGTCGCGTGAAGCGATTGCGAGCTGGAGGAGAACGGGCCCGCTGGCGCGGGATCGCCGATGAATCGGCTCCTACACTGGTGCTAGCCGGGGCGTGGATCGGTGCGCGTCGAGACGAGGCGGAGGAAAGCTTCGTGTTGGTAGCGGCTCATGCGTAGCTTTTGTCCGGTGTCCATGGTGACTACATGGTGGCCGTTGAACCACGGATGGATGGCCTGTACGCGCCGAACGTTGATAATTGCCGAGCGGTGGATGCGCGCGAACTGGTTCGGGTTGAGCCGCTCGGCGAGGGCCACCATGGTTTCCCGCAGTTCGTACTGCCGGTCAGCGAGATGGATCTGCACGACATTGCCGTCAGCCTTGATCCAGACGATGTCGCTCACGTCGACGAAGGCCACGTGTTCGTCGGTACGTACCGGGATGCGCTCGAGATAGTTGTCGCGCTGTTTGAGCGCGTCGAGCACCTGTTGTATGCCGGAACCGCCCGCCGCATGCACCGCAACGGCGGACAACCGCGCCTTCGCGCGCTGCAGGGTTTCAGTGAAACGCTGCCGGCTGAAGGGCTTGACGAGGTAGTCCACGGCGTTTGCCTCGAACGCCTTGACGGCGTAGTGCTCAAACGCGGTGACGAAAACGGTGGCCGGCATCCGTGCCGCGCCGATGGTCGCCACGACATCCATGCCCTGGATGCCGGGCATCTGGATATCGAGGAAAACGAGGTCCGGCGACTGGTTGCGGATAGCCTGCACGGCGG
>NZ_JBFUIT010000423.1:0-2730 GCF_056401735.1 Luteibacter sp. P4_D7_3 | reverse complement strand
CAAGAAGTCGGCCCGCGTGGTCGGTGACGTGATCGGTAAATACCATCCGCATGGCGACGCGTCGGTCTACGACACGATCGTCCGCATGGCGCAGCCGTTCTCCTTGCGCTACATGCTGGTCGACGGCCAGGGTAACTTCGGTTCGGTGGACGGCGACAACGCCGCGGCCATGCGATACACCGAGGTGCGCATGGCGCGCCTCACGCATGAGCTGATGGCCGATATCGACAAGGAAACCGTCGATTTCGGACCGAACTACGACGAAAGCGAACACGAGCCGCTGGTCCTTCCGACCCGCGTGCCGAACCTGCTCGTCAACGGTTCCGCGGGTATCGCCGTCGGCATGGCGACGAACATCCCGCCGCACAACATGACCGAGGTCATCAATGCGGTGCTCGGGCTGATCGAGGACCCCTCGCTCGGAATCGACGAACTGATGACGTTCATCCCCGGTCCGGACTTCCCGACCGCCGGCATCATCAACGGCTCGTCCGGTATCGTCGAGGCGTACCGCACTGGTCGTGGTCGCATCCTCGTGCGTGCCCGCACCTCGATCGAAACCGAAGCGAACGGCCGCGAGACGATCCTCGTCCACGAGCTGCCGTACCAGGTGAACAAGGCTCGCCTGATCGAGA
This sequence comes from Luteibacter sp. P4_D7_3, assembly GCF_056401735.1. NCBI lineage: Bacteria > Pseudomonadati > Pseudomonadota > Gammaproteobacteria > Lysobacterales > Rhodanobacteraceae > Luteibacter > Luteibacter sp. P4_D7_3. The sequence continues at coordinate 2,095 of NZ_JBFUIT010000423.1, read as the reverse complement.
AGATCGCCGAGCTGGTAAAGGAAAAGAAGCTCGAGGGCATCAGCGAGCTGCGCGACGAGTCCGACAAGGACGGTATGCGCGTGGTCATCGAGATCCGCCGCGATTCCATGGGCGACGTCGTGCTGAACAACCTGTTCCAGCAGACCCAGCTGCAGGTCACCTTCGGCATCAACATGGTGGCCCTGCTCGACGGCCAGCCCAAGCTGATGAACCTCAAGGACATCCTCGAGGCCTTCATTCGCCATCGCCGCGAAGTCGTCACGCGCCGCACCATCTTCGAACTGCGCAAGGCACGCCAGCGCGCACATATCCTCGAAGGCCTTACGGTCGCGCTTGCCAACATCGAAGAGATGATCGAGCTGATCCGTACCTCCGCGTCGTCGGCCGAAGCGCGCGAGCGCATGGTCGCCCGTCGTTGGGAGCCGGGCCTGGTCAAGGCACTGCTCGCCGCCACGGGTGCGGAATCGTCGCGTCCTGAAGACATGGATCCGCGTGATGGCCTGAACGAGAACGGCTACCAGCTGTCCGAAGCGCAAGCCACCGAAATCCTGCAGATGCGTCTGCATCGCCTCACCGGCCTGGAGCAGGAAAAGCTCTCCGATGAGTACCGCGAGATTCTCGATACGATCCGCGGCCTCATCGAGATCCTCGAGAACCCGACGCGCCTGCTGGAAGTGATCCGCGAAGAGCTCGAGCAGATCCGTACCGATTACGGCGACGAGCGGCGCACCGAGATCCAGCACTCGCAGGAAGACCTGAACGTGCTTGACCTCATCGCGCCGGAAGACGTGGTGGTGACGCTCTCGCACACCGGTTACATCAAGCGTCAGCCGGCCAGCCTGTACCGCGCGCAGAAGCGTGGCGGCAAGGGTCGTTCGGCCTCGGCACTGAAGGACGAAGACGTCGTGCAGCAGCTGTGGGTGGTCAACACCCATGACACGCTGCTGACCTTCACCAGCACCGGTCGCGTCTACTGGCTCAAGGTGTACCAGATGCCGGAAGCCGGCCCGGGTGCGCGTGGCAAGCCCATCGTGAACCTGCTGCCGCTGGGTGAGGGTGAGAAGGTGCAGGCCCTGCTGCCTGTGCGCGAGTACGACCCGACCTGCTTCGTGTTCTTCGCCACCCGCAAGGGCACGGTGAAGAAGACGCCGCTGACGGAATTCGCGTTCCAGCTGCAGAAGGGCAAGGCCGCCATCAATCTCGACGAGGGCGATGCCCTGGTCGATGTCGCGATGACCGGCGGTGAGAGCGATGTGTTGCTCTTCGCCTCCAACGGCAAGTCGGTGCGCTTCGACGAAGGCACGGTCCGCTCCATGGGCCGTACCGCGACGGGCGTGCGTGGCATGCGTCTGGCTGAAGATGCGGAAGTGGTCTCGCTGATCGTGGCCGCGGGTGATGGCAACATCCTCACCGCGACGGCACGCGGCTTCGGCAAGCGCACCGCGCTCGACGAGTTCCCGAAGAAGGGTCGTGGCACGCAGGGCGTCATCGCCATCCAGTGCTCGGACCGTAACGGCAACCTCGTCGCGGCCACCCAGGTCACCGAGACGCAGCAGCTGATGCTGATCTCCGACCAGGGCACGCTGGTACGCACCCGCGTGTCGGAAGTCTCGCAGCTGAGCCGCAACACGCAGGGCGTGACGCTGATCAAGCTGCCGAAGGACGAAACGCTCATCGGCGTGGTTCGTCTGGAAGCCGAGGAAGAGATCGAGATCGAAGGCGAGGGTGAAGTGATCGACGGTGACGTCGCCGCCGACCTCCCGCCCATCGAAAGCGGCCCCACCGGTGACGGTGACGAGCCAACCGAAGCGTAAGAAAAAACCCGCCGAAAGGCGGGTTTTTTTTTTGCCTGAGTTTTTGTAGGAGCCGATTTGCGGTGGTCTAATTTTCCTGGACACCCATGTAGGAGCAAAATCCCTACCGAGGTGAATCATGGGATATCGACCGATCGACCCGGCGCTCAAGCGCCGGGCGGTGTGTTTAGTACTGGATGAGAACCGCTCCGTGCCTGCCGTGTGCGGGCTGCTTGGGCTTGGCCCGACGGCTTTGCGGCGCTGGGTCGAGCAGGAGCGGCAGCTGCGTGCCACGCCGCCAC
>NZ_JBFUIT010000422.1:0-2747 GCF_056401735.1 Luteibacter sp. P4_D7_3 | reverse complement strand
AAGTAGAAGTGCAGGAGGTCAACGAACTGCTCAGCGTGATGCTCAACGAAGCCGCAACCAAGGGCATCCTCGTCACGCGTGGCCGCTTCAGCGCCGAGGCGATCAACATCCAGCGTCGCCAGCCGCGCCTGCAGCTGATGGACGGCGACGTGCTGCGCGTGTTGCTCAAGCTTCCCGAACATCTCGATACGTCGCTGCCGGGCAGCGCGGCGGCGGCGCCCACGAAGAAGAGCGCGAAGGCCGCGCGTCGCCGCAGCACGTCGTCGCACGGCTCGCACCTGTTGCCTGTTCTGCTGGGCGTCGGGATTCTCGTCCTGCTCGGGCTGTTCGCCTGGCGGACCGTGTCGCGACGCGACGCGGCGGCGGACGCCCTGCCGCCACCGGTCGCCGCCGCGCCGACACCGGTGCCGACGCTTGCTCCGATTCGCGACCTGCCGCCCGCGCCGCCGGAAACCAGCGGCGTATCCAGCACGTCGGGCTTCGTGTCCAAGCCGGGATCGTCCAGCCTGCCCCCGCCGCCAACGCGCGAGCTGCAGGAGCGCCAGCGTCTGCTCGAACAGTCCGAGCGCGAACGTGCGTCGAGGCGCAACAGCGAAGACGGCCTAAAAGTCCTCGAGAAAAATACGCGCGAGCTGGGTTCGCACGACTGATCGCGAGGACGCGCCGATGCCAGCGCCATGTGATTTCGGCAGACGCCGGATAAGTGCCTCTCCCGCCACACCGCATGCGGGGCCGACTCTCGAACCGCCTGCTTTTACTTCGTAGATTCTCACAATCAGGTAACAAGACCTGGTCTAACGTACATACCCTAATGGGTTCAGGCGCGGCCACCCGGCGCCCACGAAACAGGGTGAAAGATCGACTGCTTGATCAAAGGGAATATTGTCAATTGTCCAAGGAGGACTGCCATGTCAACGTCGCTCACAAGCCGTCCGGCTTACGCATCCCGTTTCACCCTGGTCCTGGTCGCCGTGCTGTTCGGTACGACTCTTTTCGCGTCTGCTCCGTCGAGAGCGCATGACAATGACGAATCCGTCGCCTGTATCGTGGGCATGCACAATGCGACATGGAAGYCGGGTGTGACCAATTCGGTCGCTCTCCATACCGTAACGGCGGACACAACCTGGACCTGTCAACGGAAAGGCGTGCCATCGAGCGACGTCACCACCAGCGCAACCTCCCACGCGACCTTCTCCACCTCGTTCTCCTGCGACGGCCTCTTCTCGACGGAACCGACGACGTGGACCATCGAGTGGTCGGACGACCGTGGGCCCCAGACCAGCACGTTTGTATTCGTTGCCAAGGCCGCGCCATCCAACGGAAACATGATCGTTTCCGCTGAGGGGAAGATCACGGCGGGACGTTACAAAGGCCAGGATGCGATGGCGCAATTTACGTTGGCCAACCTCGCAGCCACGCTCGGCAACCAGTGTGCGACGCCCACGGGCATCACGAACGTCAGCGGCAACGCCTCGCTCTCGATCTCGCGTTAGTTCCCTGACTTTTCCCGGCTCGGCGAATGAATCGCCGGGCCGATTGTCACGAATGAATAACGCCAGCCGGCCTAGCAGTCCACCTCAGGGACACGGGGAAAATATCGGGCCTTCAGCCTCGATCACATGGACAAGGAGATAGCCATGTCTACATCACACGCCCTCCCCTCACGTCACGAATCGCGCTTCCTGCTCGTCGTGGTCGCACTATTGGGGATCGTCCTCGGAACTGTCTTACCATCGGCCGCGCATGCCAGTTCCGCCGTCTGCGCCTTGGGAAGCCACGATGCCACCTGGTCACCAGGGGTCACCAATGCCGTCGTCGAGCATGATGTGACAACGGAAACGACATGGAACTGTGTGCAGCTGGTAAGAGGGCCACTGTTCACCACTGCGTGGTCCGACGCGGAATTCTCCGCCCCGTTCTCGTGCGCGAATTTCTTCTCCGCGCCACCAACGACCTGGACCATCAACTGGACAGACGGCGTCCCTCCTGCGACAAGCACATTCACCTATACCGCGACCGCCGCCTCGGTGGGAGGCAACCTGGTGGTCACCGCCCCTGGGAGTATTACCTCGGGACGCTACAGCGGCCAGATGGCGGAGGCGACGTTCGTCCTCACCAACCTCGCTTCGACCCTCGGTAATCAGTGTGCATCGCCGGCAGGCGTGACGAGTGCCGGCGGCAACGCCACGCTCACCATCCTCTGACATGACGACACGGGCCCGGCCGGGGAACTGGCCGGGCCATCTGACAACAGGGAAGTGAAAACATGGTCACCCTCTGCCGCCCCGCGGTCGATGTTCCCGAACACGTCATCACCCTTGACGACACGCTTCGCCTCGCACGCGGGTTGCATGCAAATCACGACCAGCTGCCCTTGGCATTGCGCCTGATCAGAAACACGCAGGTGGCCGAGCGGCACATCGTCCAGTCGATCGAAGACACCCTCGCACACCCGGGCTTCGAAGAACGAAACACGGTCTACGTGCGCGAAGCGAAGGCCCGCGTGCCCGACGTCGTCGCACGTGCACTCGACCATGCTGACCTGACAGCCGACCGTATCGATGCGATCGTCTTCGTCTCATGTACCGGCTTTACCATGCCCTCGCTGATCCCCTGGATGATCAACGAACTCGGTTTCCGCGCGGATATCCGGCAGCTGCCCATTGCCCAGATGGGTTGCGCGGCGGGAGGAGCGGCAATCAACCGCGCCCACGAKTTCTGCCTCGCCTATCCGGGCGCCCATGTAC
>NZ_JBFUIT010000421.1:0-2766 GCF_056401735.1 Luteibacter sp. P4_D7_3 | reverse complement strand
CCCCTTTACGCGTGGCCGCCCGTTCCCGATGACGCCTCGGCACCACCCACACGCATCAGCAAGGCCTCGCACGCATCATTCAGGCGCGTGACATGCAACTGCTTGCCCTGCTGGGCGTATCGACGCCGCAAGGCCTCGATGGCTTCGACGGCAGAGTGGTCTTCAAGATGCGCGCCGGAGCAATCCAGCTCGACGTAAACCGGATCGTTCTCCACGTCGAACATGGCCATCAGGCGCGACGTGGCGGCGAAGTACACCGTGCCACGCAGAAGATAGCGACGGCCACCGTTCGGTAGGTCCTCGCGATTCACGCTGAGGCGATCGGCATGCTTCCAGGCAAAGGCGATCGCCGAGATCAAGACGCCACACAGCACGGCGGTCGCGAGATTGGCAAGCACCGTGATGACGGTGACCGCGACAATGGTCAGCGCATCGGACAGCGGCAGCCGGCGCAGTAACGGCACACTCCCCCAGGCGAAGGTCTTCTGTGCCACCACCAGCATGACTCCAAGCAACGCCGCCAGCGGGATACGTTCGATCAGCGGCGATAGGAACAGCACGAAGCACATCACGAGCACGCCGGCCGTGATGCCAGACAGACGCGTGCGACCGCCCGAGGTGAGGTTGATCATGGTCTGGCCGATCATCGCGCAGCCGCCCATGCCGCCGAACAGGCCGGACACCACGTTGGCCGCCCCCAGTGCCATGCACTCGCGATTGGGCTGGCCTTCGGTGGCGGTGATTTCATCCACCAGGTTGAGCGTGAGCAGGGTTTCCAGCAGACCGACCATGGCCATGACCAGCGCATAGGGAAACACGATCTTCAGCGTATCCAGCGTCAACGGTACCTGCGGCCAATGCAGTAAGGGCAGGCCGCCCTTGATGGAGGCGATGTCGCCGACGGCGCGGGTGTGCAGGTTGAACAGATGCACGATCAGGCTGACGATCACGATCGATGCCAGCGCGGAGGGCACGACCCGGGTCAGCCGGGGCAGCAGATACACAACCAGCATGGCCACGAGCGCCAGGCCGAGCATCAGGTAAAGCGCGTTGCCGCTGAGCCAGCCGCCGCCAGGCGCGTGCAGATGTTCCAGCTGCGAACCGGCGATCACGATCGCAAGGCCGTTTACGAAACCGAGCATGACCGGATGCGGAATCATTCGCACCAGTTTGCCCAGCCGTAACACGCCGAACAGGAACTGGATCAGGCCGCCGAGCAGCACCGTGAGCAGGAAATATTCGCTTCCGTGCTGCACGACCAAGGCCACGATCACCACTGCCATCGAGCCTGCCGCACCGGAAATCATGCCCGGTCGGCCACCGAAAGCGGCCGTGAGCGCCGCGATAATCGCCGCGCCGTAAAGGCCCATCAAAGGATTGAGGTGGGCGACCAGCGCGAAGGCCATGGCCTCCGGCACAAGCGCGAACGCGGTGGTCAAACCCGCCAGAAGGTTCTGGCGGACGGAGAGGGCGGAGGGAGACATACGAATTCCTGTGCAGCTTACGCAGACAGGCTCAGGCCGCCACGAAGCCGCACACCTTGCCATGCTGCACCGCATCGGGCAAGGCGGGAGGGCAGGTAGACCGTCGAGTGGACTTACTTCGGCGTGAGCCGATACAGCCCACCGGGTTGGGCGTCTTCAAGTACCCACAGCGAGCCGTCCGGCGCTTCTTCGATATCGCGGATGCGTTTGCCAAGGCTCCAGCGCTGGACCGCGGTGGCGCCGCCCTTGCCGTCGAACGTCACGCGAATGATGCCCAGGCTGACAAGGCCGCTGAGCAGGGCGCTGCCCTTCCATTGCGGGAACAGGCTGCCCTTGTAGAACATGAGGTTGCCCGGCGCCATCACCGGCTCCCAATAGATCACGGGCTTGACGAGATCGGCCCGCGTATCGGGGGAGGGAATGGGCACGCCGTTGTAGTTCATGCCATACGAAACCAGCGGCCAGCCATAGTTCTTGCCGCGCTGGATCAGGTTCAGTTCGTCGCCGCCCTTGGGGCCGTGCTCGAGTTCCCACAGTCGACCGTCCGGACCGAAGGCGAGGCCATACGGCGTGCGGTGGCCGACGGACCAGGTCTCGGCCGGCGTAAGGTTGGGTCCGGGGAACGTATACGTGCTGACGACCGGCGCCGTCTTGGCGGCCTCGGTATCGGTCGCTGGATCGATCAGCGGGATGGTGGGCGTTCCGACCTTTCCTGCCCAGGGATTGCCAGGCGCAGGTTTGCCGTCGAGCGTCAGATGCAGGATTTTGCCGACGGGTTGATTGGGATCCTGGGCGGGCGTGAACCGCTGGCGGTCGCCGACGGTGAGGAAGAGAGTTTTGCCGTCCGGTGAAAAGGCGATCTGGGCGCCGGCCTGACCACCCTTGCCCGTGGGCATCTGGCGCCACAGCACCTGGAAGTTGTCCAGGCGGGCCTGATCGCCATCCAGTACGAGTTGACCTCGGCCCATGGCCAGGCCACCGCCGTAGTCACCGGGTGCGACATAGGTGAGGTAAACGTTGTGGTCGCGGGCGTAATGAGGCGAAAGGAAGACGCCGAGCATGCCGTTCTGACCTTCGACATAGCTGGCCGGCACGCCCTTGATCTCGGTCCTGGCGCCTTGCGGGGTCACCAGTTGCAGCCGGCCGACCTTCTCGGTCACCAGCATGCGGCCGTCGGGCAGGAACGCGATGCGCCAGGGCAGATCGAAGCTAGCCACCTTCGTGATGTTGAAAGGAAGGTCGGGATCGGGTTTCTGATCGCCTGCATTGGTCTGTGCATGGG
>NZ_JBFUIT010000420.1:0-2774 GCF_056401735.1 Luteibacter sp. P4_D7_3 | reverse complement strand
GGCATCCACCACGTATACGATCGATCCGCACGAGCATCTGGTCGCCATCCTCATGCTCCAGCACCTGCCTCGCGACGACGGTCGCAAGGACCTGCCGCGCCTCGCGCGGCCGTTCTACGACCTCGTCTACCATGCTCTTCCATGACCCCCAGGTTTTCCGCCATGACCCAGTCCCCTGACGAGCACGATGAAACGGCTCGGGTAACCCACGAGTTCAAGTTCTCCCATGTGACCACCGGCCGTTATCTGCCGACCCCGGGCAAGGCGCCCGGCTGGCCCTTCGCCGAAATCGGTCACTGGAAGATGGACGTGGACGGTAGCGCGGACGACTGGATACGCGAGCTACGCGACTGGCGCCGCGAACATCTCACGCGCATCGGCTACGACGACGCCAACTATCGTCGGCCCGAGTTGCAGTGGGCTCAGCGCAATTTCGTCCACGCGCAGATGATGGTGGAGGATCGTTACTTCTACGACCCGGTGGCGGGGCGCTATACCGTCGATCGCTACCTGGACGACCTCGAAGCCCGCTTTGGCGGGATCGACAGCGTACTGATCTGGTTCGTCTACCCCAACATCGGGATCGACGATCGCAACAAGACCGATCTCGCGTTCGATCTCCCCGGTGGTCTGGATGGGCTACGCGTCGCCGTGGATGACTTCCACCGACGAGGGGTCCGCGTCTTCCTGCCCACGATGCCCTGGGACAACGGCACGCGTCCAGCCGACGAGAGCGACTGGGACGCGATGGCCAGGCTGGTCGCGGCGGTGGGTGCGGATGGCGTCAATGGCGATACTTACAACGGCGTGYCACGCGCGTTCTTCGACGCTTGCGACGCGGCGGGGCACCCCGTGGTGCTGCAGCCGGAGTCCACGATCAGCGCCGAAGAGCAGCTGATCTGGAACGTACAGAGCTGGGGCAAGAAGGCGCCGAACGAGGTCATTCCTCCCGTGGCGAAGTTCAAGTGGCTCGAGCCGCGCCACATGATCAACTACGAAAACCGGTGGGGACGCGACCGTAATCACGATCTGCAGTACATCTTCTTCAACGGCGTGGGTTACAACGCCTGGGAGAATGTCTGGGGCATCTGGAACGGGCTGACGCCGCGCGACGCCGAGTCGCTCCGTCGCATTGCCACCATCGAACGGCAGTTCGCACCAGCCATGGTGAGCATGGACTGGCGTCCCTACGAGCGCACCCTGCAGGCTGGCGTGTTCGCCAGTCGCTTTCCGACGGAGACATACACGCTGTGGACCGTGGTGAACCGCCAGGAATACGTGGTCGCCGGCGAGCAGCTTGCCGTGCCCCATGGCGAAGGCGCCCGCTACGTGGATGCCTGGAACGGCGTGGAGCTCTCACCGCGAATCCATGATGGCAAGGCGGTGCTGGCTTTCCTCCTGGAAGGTCGCGGCTTCGGCGCGGTGGTCGCGCTGTCTGCCGGTGCCTCCGTCGATGGCCTCGACGGCTTCCTGGCGACGATGCGCGAAGCGTCCATCACGCCTCTGGCCTCCTTGTCCTCGACGTGGCGAAGCCTGCCGCAAACGATGCGCCCCGTGGCGGCGACCGCGCGCGTTGCCACCGCGCCGGAAGGCATGCTGACCATTCCTGGGGGCCCGTTCGATTTCGTCGTGGGCGGTGTCGAGATCGAAGGGCAGACATGGGAAGGCAACGACGTGCAGTACCCGTGGGAGAGCAGCGCGCGTCGCGGACATCGCCGACACATGCAGATGGAGTCCTTCCACATTGACCGTACGCCCGTCACCAACGCACAGTACGCCGCCTTCCTCGACCACACCGATTGGCGTCCGCTCGACGCGCACAACTTCCTGCGTCACTGGGTGGACGGCAAGCCGCCAGCCGGCTGGGAGAGCAAGCCAGTGACGTGGGTGGGGATCGAGGATGCGCGTGCCTATGCGGCCTGGGCCGGCAAGCGCCTTCCGCACGAATGGGAATGGCAATATGCCGCGCAAGGTAACGACGGGCGTCGCTACCCGTGGGGCAACGACTGGCGCGAAGACTTCGTTCCGGCTGTGAATCGGGGCCGGCAACTGCGCGCTCCAGCGGATGTCGATGCTTTTCCGCAGGCAGCCAGCCCCTTCGGCGTGCTCGACCTGGTTGGCAACGTGTGGCAGTGGACCGACGAATTCCTCGACGAACATACGCGCGCTGCCGTGCTGCGTGGTGGAAGCAGCTACCAGCCGCAGACCTCGCACTGGTACTTTCCGCAGGCCTACCGTCTCGATCAGCACGGCAAGTACCTGCTCATGTCACCAGGCAAGGATCGCTCCGGCTGTGTCGGATTCCGTTGCGTGGTCGATGCCACGTGAGGGCGGTCACGCACTTCGATGGCCTGCTCGGCGAGGCGCTCGCGGCGAACCTCCAGGGCCGTCTGTCGCATTTCATCSTCGACGAGCACAGCCCTGCCATTGCCTTGTTCGCGCCCGAACGCCGTGCGCTGAACGAAGAGGGCGACTGGTACGGTGAGCATGCCGGCAAGTGGCTGGTGGCCGCATCGCGTGCCGCTGCCCGCAGCGGTGACGAGTCGCTCCGCCGTCGTGTGCTGCGCGTGGCCGACTATCTCGTTTCCGTGCAGGAGGCCGACGGCTACCTGGGCACGTACGCCCCGGGGCGTCGCTTCATGTACCAGCGGCCGCCGAAACCGGTGAGCTGGAACGGCGAGCCCAGCGTGCGTACCTGGGACATCTGGACGCACGCCTACCTGATGCTGGGTCTGTTGGAGGTGCATCGTCACTTTGGCGGCGCAAGCTATCTC
>NZ_JBFUIT010000419.1:0-2786 GCF_056401735.1 Luteibacter sp. P4_D7_3 | reverse complement strand
CCTATGTTCCTTGCGCACCGTCTTGAAGCCGAGCATCTCGCTGTACTGGTTGGCGTCGCTCTGCTCACGCGGCGCAAAGACGATCTGCGCACCGTGGTTGGTGATGAAGTTCTCGGCATCGTGGTCGCCGTAGGCGGCACGCAGCTGGGCACGGCTCTGTACGATGCATAGGTCGCGCACGCCGTAACTGGCGGAGATGGAGATACGCTTGGCCCAGACGTCCACGCGACCCATGGCCGTGAACTCGTCCATGAGCATCAACATCTGGTACTTGAGGTCGGGCTCTTCGCCGAGCTGCTTGCCGAGGTTATTGCCGATTACCGTACTGAAGAAGATGTTCAGCAGCTTGCCACTTTCATCCAGCTTGTTCGTTGGGATGATGACGTAGAGCGTGGTCAGCTTCTTCCGCAGGCTGGTGACATCGATGTCACTGGCGTTGGTCGCTGCGGCAAGGATGGGACTGAGGAATTGCTGCAGCGGCGCCTGCATGGAAGCGATGACCGACGAGAACGTCTGCTCGGCCAGGCCCGCCAGGTTGCCGAACACCGTTCGGGTCTGCGGTGTAATAAAGACGAACGTCGGGTCTTTGAGGACGGCATCGAGGAATTCCTTCGTTCCGTCCATGTCTTCCCCGCTGGAGAGGCGAAGGACGCGCTCGAAGCTCGGATAATCCGGAGACGCGTTGATATCCGGGGCGTCCTGTGCGCCCGCGATGCAGCGCGCCACCTTGTCGTCCCATCGTTCGAAGAGGAAGGACGCAAAGGCAGTAAACGCCGCACGACTCTGCGACGTCCAGAACGGATCGCCGCCCGGCTGGTCGGGATACAGAATGGCGGAGATGGTCTGGATCTCGCCAATGCGCTTCTCGGGTCTCATACCGGCGAGCGTCGTCATCGGGTTGAACCGATGCGTATTCCCGTTCTCCTCGTACGGTGCCCACACGCGAATGTCGTGGCCAAGCGCCTCACGCCAGCCACTCGTCGCCTTGTGGAGCTCGCCCTTGAGGTCGAGCACGACCATCGACTCTTCGTACGACAGCAGCACCGGGATCGCGACGCTGGTGGTTTTACCGGACCGCGTAGGGCTGATGGTGATGACGTGCTGCGCGCCGCCCAGCCACAGGTAGCGTCCCTTGTACTTGCCCATGAGGATGCTCTGCGACGTTTGCTTGAGCAGCCCCGCCTTCTTGAGGTCGGAAAGCTTGGCGAAACGCGCCTCGCCATGCATTGACTCGGGCCTGGCGCGTAACACCGGAATCAGCAGGCATAGCCAAGCCAGCAAAGGCGCACCGAAGCCGAAGGCACCGCATAGTTTTATCTTCGTGACGTACGGTGCGACTTGAGGAAGCTCCAGCGCTCTGAAGTACTCCCAGTACGTCGTCGCCCCGAGCGGTACCTGCTTGAGTCCAAGGACCCAAAGCGTCAGAAACCCCGCCAGATACTCGCCACCCACCAGACCGAGCAGCCCGAGGACTAGCACGGTGATTGCCTTGATCTTGCCGCTCATGCGCTTGCCGTCCGCCACCGTAACGTTGATTTATAAGCATGATTCAAGTGACAAACGAATGAGAGGGCCAAGCTCGTATTGAGCGCACTTTTCCGATTTCTTCTATTCGCCCCGCCCTCGGTTCTCACGCGCTGCCGCTCGCTCCCACGACATCCGCGCATGCGCGTCCGCCGTGCATTGCAGGCCCATGCGTGTCATCGCAGCGATGCTTTCAAGACCGATGGCCACGCGGCCGCAGTCGACGGCGTCCGATTCGTGGATGAGTTCTGCAAGCAGCTGCGTGAGACCTCGAGCGTATTGCAGCCACTCGGTCGCTTCGTTCAGCAGATCGTGAGGATTGGCGTAGGCATCGGCCCGACAATTCGTGCAGTTTTTGCGTGATGCGTTCATCGTGTTCTTCCTCTGAAGGGCCACGCGCGCCCGGAGGTGCGGCACGTCACGCACAGCGCAACGTGCCGCGGGTGGATACGGACTCGCGGGTTCATCGGCTGCCCGTGACCGGGCGCCGGGTGGCGTTATTGATGAAGTGGAGTGCAGCGTCAGCCTTGGTCGCTGACCCACGCGGCTACGCGCCGGATAGGACGGCCAAGAAAAACCTCATGAAAAGCGACTGCCGCTGCGGTTCGTCAACCGTGTCTGCGATGTAAGCGGACGTCCCGGTAACCGGTGGGTGTGTCGCCGAGGGGATTCGGCGGGCGAGCGACTGCCGTATGATGTGACGTAGTCAAATCAGCTCCAGAACAGTTGGTTTGATCAGCGGCCCGGGAGTGTTGATGCACTCTCGGGCCGCGCTTCTCACCGCATTGCGCGATGGTTGCCTGCGACGTGTTTTCGAATCGACAACGCAGGCAACGATGCGACCGTATCAAATCAACTTACGGTTGTCTGTAGTCGCCCCTCGACTTCTCTGAATCAGCGTATACGTAGCGACCTTCGTCGAGCTCACAATCAGGCGTATTGGTAGCAAACCACATCGGGTTGCGGCGCCTCCGGGTGAATTTTCAACCAGTCACCGAAGAGCTTGTCGATGCAGCAAGCCACCAGCCAGAAGAGTGGATCGTTGGGCGACAGGCCCGTACTTATGTCGCCTCCTACTCCTGCGAACACCCTTGGCACTACGCTATCCATCAGTCCCGCAGTAAGAGAATCGATGGTCTGGCTCTGTTGAAGAACTGCGGCCACCTCTTCCGGCGAAGTCCAAGGCGCGATCCTGTCGCCGTCATTGAACGCACGACGCAGAAAATGCCGCAAGGGCACGAGATCCAGTAGTCCCGGGTAAC
>NZ_JBFUIT010000418.1:0-2823 GCF_056401735.1 Luteibacter sp. P4_D7_3 | reverse complement strand
GTCTGTAACAGTGTGTAACGGAGCCGCCTTCGGTAGTCGGGGGTTGACCCCGGTCAATGCGGATCCAGCACGATTCAGGCTCCATGGGAYTGCCTCCACCCTGACGGACCATCGCCTTGTTTCAGCACCTTCTCGTTGCCATCGATCGACGGTCCGGGTCCTACCGGGTTGCCGCATTGGGACTACGGATGGCCTGTCGCCTTCGTGCGCGCGTTACGGTGCTGTTTGTGGTCGCCACTAGTGGCCAGGACGCGACCGTCAACGAGCAACACCCGTCGCACGCCGCCGTGGATGTTGGCGAGCGCGTGTTTCGGCGTGTCCGGCGCATGGCCGCAAAGACCGGGGTGCCCTGCGTGTGTCGCTACGCCTTCGGTCGCGACGCGCACGCGATCGTCCGCGAAGCGGCGATCACGCACCAGTGCGACCTCGTCGTGTTCAATGGGYCATGAGCAACGGCACGCGGGAGCGATGCAGCATGTTGAAGGTCACGCCACCGAACACGAATTCCATCGCATGGGTATGGCCGTAGGCACCCATGACCACCAGGTCCGGGTTGGTGCGGGCGACTTCGTCCAGGAGCGCGTCTTCAGGCGGCCGTCCCTGGCGGTCGATGATCTCGAAATTCGCTGAGCGACCATGGCGCTGCACGTGCGCAAGAAGCAACGACGCGTTCTCCGCGGTTGCACCGGCGGTATGGGTTTCCCCAGCGCCCATCGCCATTACGATGCGCAGTGTGCATTCCATGGGCAACCAGCGGAGCGCCTCGTGCAACGCACGGGCCGACTCCGGCGTGTCTCGCCAGGCTACCAGGGCCTGGCGCGGCGGATGGGTCGGCTAGCGCATCCGCGGGGGTGATACCCCATGGACCGTGCACGCGGGTTGGCAACGGCACCGACTGCGTGCTGGTCCGCCGACCGCACGACCGTGGTCGCGCTGGAATCCGGTGTGGTCATGGCGACGTCCTTATGAATCAATGGGAAAAGAGAACAGGCACCTGTGCGCCCTGGAAGAGATCGCGCGTGGTGCCGCCGATGACCCATTCGCGTACCTTGCTGTGTCCGTAACCACCCGACACGATCAGCTGTGCGTTGCTCTGACGTGCGTGTTCCAGCAGCGTGTTGCCAACGGACATACCACGCGACTTCACGGTGACGACTTGGGCGCGCACGCCGTGCTCGCGCAGATGGTTCGCCACGCTCTCGCCGCGCTCGTGCACTGCCTCCAACACACTGGCAATAGGATCGACCAGGACCACATCCACACTCTCACACTGCTCCAACAGTGGCATTGCATCGTGCAAGGCCCGCGTAGACTCCGGTGTATCTGCCCACGCAACCATTGCGTGGTGCTCGGGGAACAGCGGACGTTCGAAGGACGGCACCACGAGCACCGGTCGGCCCGATGCCTGCAGGAGCGCGGCAAAGTAGGAGTGCACCATGGCGATGTCGACGGTCGAATCGCACGGACGTGCAATGACGATCAGGTCGGTGCAGCGGGCGGCTTCTGCGGCTAGTTGGGACGGATCCACGAACAGCGCTTCGAGCGTCCTTACTTCGCCGGCGACCTGCATGGTAAGGAGCTGGTGGCGAAGCTGCTCCGCACGGACCCGAGCTGCCTGACGCAGATCGGTATAGACCTGGGCGAACCCGGGATCTGGAATAAGCGCCCAGGGGTCGATCAACGGCGTGGGCACGACGACCAGCTGCAATACATTCAGTTGGGCGCCGTATTGATGAGCCAGCCTACCGGCCAGTTCCAACGCGACGGCGTCGCCGGAGGTTTCCGTCAGCGCCACGGCAATGTCGCGCCAGGGCGATGGCATCGAGACATCGGCGGTATCGACAGCGGGCTGAACGATGGAAAGGGACATGGTCGTCTCCGGATCGTGAGGGAAAGGGTCAGTTGTAGGCGCCTGCGATCGGTCCGCCTTGACGCAGGTCAAGCCAACGCTCCCACCGAGACGGGCATCGCTGCTGCCTGGCAGGTCAGCAGCGGAACCCAGATGTGCGAAGCGACCCGACGGGCGCGCCGCCCATGACGTGAGCCCATGACGACAAGGTCGCATCCGGTATCGCGCAACGCGTCGAGAATGGCACGCTCGGGGTGCGGGTCATACGCGAGTCGGGTTTCGAACTTCACGCCCGCGTTCATTGCCATGGCGCGCGCACCGTTCAGGCTGGTCTCCGCCAATGCCGCGCATCCGGGATCGATGGCGGCTTCGGCGGTGCGGAACATGCGAG
The DNA here is from genome assembly GCF_056401735.1 of Luteibacter sp. P4_D7_3. Lineage (NCBI taxonomy): Bacteria > Pseudomonadati > Pseudomonadota > Gammaproteobacteria > Lysobacterales > Rhodanobacteraceae > Luteibacter > Luteibacter sp. P4_D7_3. The sequence goes on along the minus strand of NZ_JBFUIT010000418.1, from coordinate 583 downwards.
CAAGCCACATGCCGCCTTTCCACGGCATTGCCGCGTGCAGGAACACCACCGATGCGCCGGCCATCTGGGCAACCGCCAGACCGAGTGCGACGGCGTCATTACCCAGCAGTGACCCATCCGTACAGATGAGCACGCGATTGAAAGAGCGCCTGATCGACAGGGGCATGTCGCCGCGCGGCATGGTGCGTGCACAGGCGCGGCAGAGCAACAGCGTCTGTTCGTCGTTCTCGGCGAGCAGTCCAGGCACATCGCCATCCAGGGCCTCCGGGTGCAGTAGCGGGCGGTACGGATCAGCAGGTGCGCCTGACATGGTCAATCTCCGAGGCATTCGACAACCGATGGAAATCGAACATCGCGCGTACGTGAATGCACCGCCTTGACACACGTCAAGGCCGGTCAACTATTTCGAAACACGAAAGGACCGCCCAGTTGACGAAGGTCAATTGCTTCGCCATGGCACCGCGTAGAAAGGAGCCATCCTCACCGTAAGGAGTCCCCCATGGACACCACGACCACGCAAACGAGCGAACGCTCCCCCGCGCCGATGCAGACGTGTCTGCCGGATGTGGGCGATGTTCTGATC
>NZ_JBFUIT010000417.1:0-2825 GCF_056401735.1 Luteibacter sp. P4_D7_3 | reverse complement strand
GGATGTCTTTCCACAACAGCTCAAGGCCTTTGCGCTTGCCCTTCTCGACCAGCTTGAGCCCGTCGGGGTGGATGGTCAGCGTGTAGTCCTGACCGCCGACGGTCAGTTCGCGCTTGAGCGGTTTGTCCAGTGGCGTCATGTCGGGTCCTCAAAGGCAGTCAGCCAGGCTGGTTCTTCTCGAAGGCCTCGGTGAGGTCGACGAGGGCGCGGCCCAGGCCTCCCGACGGGGCGGTGCCGGCAGGGCCGAGGACGCTCATCAAGACGTCCGAAGCACGCCGAAGAGCGTCAAGGCGGGGGTGCTGCAATTGTTCCCGGAACTGGGCCAGACACAACCGGGCCTCGTCGAAATCTCCGTCGAGCGCGGCGGCGTTGATTGCGTGGATGCATGCCTCCAAGCCATCTGGCGTCAGAGGGCGGGCAGCGTGGCCGTTCATCGCGGGCTCCCTGCGGAAACGGGCCTCCGATTTTAATCAGCCTGAGCGTCAGGGCAAGCCCCTTATCCCGCGTGTTTTCGTGTGACGAGGGTGATTTTGCCGTTCGGCTCCAGTCGACCCGTTTTGACATCCCGGTCCGTCTCGATGCCCGCCCCGTGGAGGGCCCTGTCGAGCGCTGCATCAGGAATGTTTTGGCTCCGAAGGGCAGCAGGGCCCCGTTTGCCGTCGCGGACCAGGATCGTGGGAAACCCTTCCATGAGTCGGTTAAAGCCCGCTGACCGGGCAGATAGCCATGCGATGGCCTTGTCTGTCGCCAAAATCCCAGCCACGCCAAGGAAGGGTCCGAGCATCCCGTTGTCGTCGCCGATAATCGCGGTTCGCAGGGTTCCGCCCGCCAGGGCAATGACCACGACATCAAACGCCGACATTTCCCCGAAACTCCGCTTGCCCGCAAGGCGCATGAGGACGAGGAGACCAAGATAAGTGACGGCGCCCCGCACGAGGTAGGTCCACCACGGCGCTGTGAGTTCGAAGATGTGGTCCATGGCGGTCTCCCTTGGCTGGACTTGCAGTCAACCCGGACAAGGGTCTGGGAAATGCGAACACCACGGGATGTCCACGGTTTTGGGCTCTTCTTTTCACAGGACATTGCGCATGGTTACGGCTTCTCCTKCAAACGAGTCTTGCCCATGAAAGCCGTCGTTTTCCACGCACTCGGTGACATCCGCCTCGATGACGTGCCCGAGCCGAAAATTGAAGCAGACACCGATGCCGTCGTCCGGCTGACCGCGTCGGCCATTTGTGGGACGGACCTCCACTTTATTCGCGGCACGATGGCTGGGGTCGAGCCCGGCACCATCCTCGGCCACGAAGGGGTGGGTGTGGTTGAGAGCATCGGAAAAGGGGTGCGCAACCTCAAAGTCGGTGACCGCGTGGTGGTCCCGTCGACCATCGCCTGCGGCTACTGCCCGCTTTGCCGGGCCGGTTTCTACGCCCAGTGCGACAACGCCAATCCGAATGGGCCAGGTACGGCGTTTTATGGTGGCCCGAAGGAAGCAGGTGGCTTCAACGGCATGCAGGCAGAAAAGGTCCGGGTGCCGTTCGCCAACATCAATCTTGTGGGCCTTCCGGACTCGGTCAGTGATGACGAAGCAATCCTGATTTCTGACATTTTCCCGACTGGGTACTTCGGTGCTGACCTCGCGGACATCAAGCCGGGCCACTCGGTGGCAGTCTTCGGCTGCGGCCCCGTCGGGCAGTTTGCCATTGCCTCTGCCAAGCTCCTCGGTGCGGGGCGCGTGTTTGCCGTCGACCAGCACGAGGACCGTTTGGAAATGGCCAGAAACCAGGGCGCTGAAGCCGCCGACTTCTCAAAGGAAGACCCGGTCGAAACCATCAAGAAGCTGACTGTGGCGTCGGTGTGGACTCCGTCATCGATGCCGTCGGTGTTGATGCCGAGCACGCCCACAGTGGACCAGCCAAGAAGACCAACACACCGGAAGATGCCAAGAAAGCATCTCGCACCGCACGCGAAGAGGGTGAGCACTTCAAGGCCGGCGACGGTCCGATGCAGTCGCTGGCCTGGGCCGTTGATGCCGTCGCCAAGGCCGGCACGGTTGCCATTATTGGTGTCTATCCGCCGGGCGACAACCTGTTCCCGATTGGTGCGGCGATGAACAAGAACCTCACTGTGCGGATGGGCAATTGCAATCACCGGAAGTACGTGCCGATGCTCGTTGAGCTCGTGCGCACCGGTCAGGTAACACCGACCGCCGTCCTCACCCAGCGCGAACCTTTGAGCAATGCCATCAACGCATACCTGGCGTTTGACCAGCGTCAGCCGGGTTGGATAAAGGTCGAGCTCGAACCGGCGACGTGATACGCAGGGATGCGCACTGAGCGGACGGAACGAGGGGCGGCCGAAGCTGCTCCTCTTTTCGACCGGCGGGACACAAGGGTCATTCAGATGTTGGAAGGGTCAGCACATCAAGCCGGTATTTCGGCGCGCGGTACGTGCGGGGCGTATACCAGGGCGACGCCGCGATGAAGCGCTCGGCGGCCTCATCCCCCGACAACGTGTAGTTGGTCTCCCCTGTCCAGTGCACGAGAATCATGTCGGCGTCCGGTGCGCATGCCGATATCCGTGCCGCCAACAGGTCAATTTCCGGAGCCTCGAGATAGTAAAGAATCTCTGACATCACAACCGCGTCTGCACGCTGCATCCAGTCACCGTGGGGAAGATGCGCCTGGACAAATGACACGTTCGGACAGGCCGAGCAGCGTGCTTGCGCGGTGGCAATTGCGACGGGGGGCGTCTCGACGTCCCCCCAGATTTGAGTAGCGGCCCGGTTTCGAGTCCAATCCCCCACGAGAAGGAGATTGGACGTGAAG
>NZ_JBFUIT010000416.1:0-2861 GCF_056401735.1 Luteibacter sp. P4_D7_3 | reverse complement strand
CGGGGTTACGCGGGAAGCCATGCTCCTGGCGGAGCTTCTTCCGGATCATGCTGAGCATGGCGTCGTGTTCGGTGCGCGAGAGATCGCGAACCCGGATGAGGGTCGGATCGGTGCGTCCGCCGGCGGCGCCCACGGTGACCAGGGGCACCTTGCGCCGACGACACCAGACAACGGTCTCCAGCTTGACTTTGAGCGCATCGCAGGCGTCGATGACCACGTCGTACTTGCGGTCGAGGAGTTCGTCGAGCGTGGATGGCGTGAGGAACCGCTCCATGGCCTCGAGCCGGATGGTCGGGCTGATGGCGTGCGCCCGCTCGGCGACCACGCCGACCTTGGGCTTGCCGTACTGGCCATCCAGGGCGTGCATCTGCCGGTTGGTGTTGGAGAGGCAGACATCGTCGCCGTCGATCAGCGTAAGCCTGCCGATGCCACTGCGAGCCAGCGCTTCGGCGGCCCACGAGCCGACGCCACCCACGCCGATGACGCACACATGCGCGTTGGCGAGGCGGTCCAGGGTGCCGCGGCCATAGAGCCGCTCGATGCCGGCGAAACGTTCGGCCTGGGCCGTACTCACGGGTGTCCCGGTCTGCGGTAATGTGCTCATTGTCTCATATTGAAAGAATGGAACCGTCCGTTATGCTGACGGTCCGGAAAGCCATGGATCATCGATGCGCGCGCTGCTTCTCGTCGTCCTGGGACTGGCCGTAGGTGCCATGGGCGCCACCTTTGCCCTGTCGGCCCTTCGTCAGGGCACACCGTTCCACAGTGGGGTGATGGCCGTCATGCAGCACCACATGGGCGTACTGCGGGGCAACGTGCGGGCGAAACAGTGCGATGCCAAGGGCAGCGCCGACCATCTGTCTCGCATGCGCGAGACGGCCGGTGATATTCGCCAGGCCTTCCCGGACATGGAACCCGCGTTCTTCCAGGCCGACGACGGCCTGCTTAAAGCCCTCGACGGTGCCGTCGCCGCCGCGCCTGGCACCTGCGAGGCCCTCGTCGCTGCCTTGAAACCCGTGGGGGACGCCTGCCAGTCCTGCCACCAGCAATTTCGCTGAGATGACGGGAACCCCTCCCGAGAGGCCCGCTGGCTTCATACGCATGCAGTGGTGGCTGCTGGTGCGCGCCATGGCGCGCTTCGAAACCACCATGTTCCTGCGCACGCGCTATTCGCAGCCCAAGATGGTCGCGATCGGCGTGGTCGGCAGCTTCTGCCTTGCCGTCTATTACCCGGTCTGGGCCTATCTCTTCCCGCAGCCGTACGAAAACCTGCCGATGCGCCTGGTCTGCAGCGCCACGTTCATCCCGCTGGCCTTGCTGCCCTGGTGGCCGCGCCGACTACGCACGCACCTGCCGACCTATTGGTACTTCGCCATGACGGTGGCGATGCCCTTCTTCGTTGGCTATATGACCCTGCGCAACGCCACGCCAGCGTGGTTGATGACCCACCTCGCCTGCGTGATGTTGCTGATGATGCTGTTCGACATCGTCAGTTTTCTGCTTGTTTTCAGCATCGGAAGCCTGCTCGCCGGCCTGGTCTTCGTGCTTTCCCCCGAGGCGCACCTGCACACGCAGACGATGCTCGAGTACCTGCCCCTGCTGTTATTCGGCATGGTCGGAGGCGCCACCTGCACGGTCTCCTCGACGATGGCCGAACAGTCGCGCATCGAAGCGCTGACCGCCGCCTCGAACAACATCGCCCACGAACTGCGCACGCCGCTCGGCTCACTGCGCATCGCCGCGCGCGCCGTCGCCCGCTTCATGCCCGACCTCATCCGCAGCCATCGCCTGGCCGAGGGCGAGGGCCTGCCCGTTCCGGAACTGCGCGCTCAAAACCTGCATGCGCTGGAGCGCAGCATCGGCGTCATGGAGCGCGAGGTGACCTACGCGAACACGATCATCGACATGCTGCTGCTCTCCGCCCGACCGATCGGTGAGGTGCCACTGATTCCCCTCACCGCCCGCGAATGCGTGGAGCAAGCCTTGCGCCGCTTCCCGTATGGCTCGCGCGCGGAACGCGAGCGGATCACCCTGTCACCCACGGGCGACTTTCGGCTCCTCGGCGAGGAGAGCCTGGTGGTCCACGTACTGTTCAATTTGCTGCGCAATGCACTTTTTCATACCGATCGGGCGGGCAAGGGCGAGATCGGCGTGTTCATCGAGCCCGGCGAGCGGGCCAGCCGCATCCGTGTCCATGACACGGGTCCGGGCATCCCGCCGGACGTCGTTCCCCGTATTTTCAACCGCTTCTACTCGTATTCGAGCGATAGCCCGGGAACCGGGTCGATCACCGGGCTAGGAATAGGTCTCGCTTTTTGCCGCGCGGCGATGGAGCATATGGGAGGTGGCATCGTCTGCCGAACCAATCTGGGTGAATTCACCGAATTCACCCTAACCTTTCCGCATGCGGAGACCGGGGACCGGCAGTGATGACGTTGAACTCGCAGGGCGATATCCAGCCCTTCCACTTCCCAACAACGACCTTCCTCGTGGATGACCACGAGGAGTACCTCGATGTCGTGCCTCTCCTGCTCGATCCGATGGTCCGTGTGCGCACCTTCAGTTCGCCGCGCAGCGCGCTGGCTACGCTGGGCAACAATGGCAGCCGCCCCGTTCCCGGCGGCGGCTGGCTGTATCGCTGGAAGGACCGCCCGTCGGAAACACAGGAACTGGTGGCGCTCGATATCGACTCGATCCACCGGGTGGTTTACGACCCCGAGCGTTTTGCCGAGATTTCCGTGGTGGTGGTCGACCAGGCCATGCCCGAGATGGACGGCATCACCTTTTGCAAGCGCTTGCCGAATCCGCATATCGGCAAGATCCTGCTGACCGGCCGCGCCGACGACGCCACGGCCATCGAC
>NZ_JBFUIT010000415.1:0-2893 GCF_056401735.1 Luteibacter sp. P4_D7_3 | reverse complement strand
ATCATGGCCAGCGCCACCGTGCGCATCAACGGTCGCGGCGCGGCGCGCGCCGGCGATTTCTGCGAGACCTGCCATGACATCCCGCCGGTGGGCCCGCAAGCGCCGATGCCACTGGTCGTCGTGGCCGGCGTCGCGAACGTGCTGATCGGATGAACGCGCGCATGAGCACCATCCGCGGCAATGGCGACGACTTCCTGGGTCGCGGCTGGGCGTTCCCGGTGCGGGTGCAGGGCGGCAGCGTGATGTTCGCGGCGGACGACGAAGACATCCGCCAGGCGATCCTGCTGATCCTTCAGACAGCGCCCGGCGAGCGCGTGATGCTGCCCACGTTCGGATGCCGCATCAACGAGCTGGTGTTCGCCGCTGGCAACGCCTCCAGCCTCAGCCTCGCGCAACTGTATGCGCGCGAGGCGTTGGAACAATGGGAGCCGCGCATCCAGGTCGCCGGCGTGGGGGCCAGCATCGACCCGGCGGCGCCCGACTGCATGCTGATCTCCGTCGACTACGTCGTGCGCGATCGCAACCGGCCAGACAACCTGGTCTATCCGTTTTACCTGAAGAGCTGAGCCCTGGAGCCACGCATGAGCAAATCCGAAACGTTATGAGCGATCCCGCCGCCAACCCCACGCTCGACTTCCGCAGCGCCGACGCCTTCTACCAGCAGACGCTGGAGCTCGCGCGTGCGTACGTGCCGGAGTGGACATCCGTGTGGATGGCGCAGGAGCCGGATGCAAAACAAGTCAATGACGACCCCGGGCTGGCCTTGCTGAAACTGTTCGCCCTCCTGGCGCGCTACATCGGCCAGATGGAGAACCAGATTCCCAACCAGCGGCGACTGGATTTCTTCCGCTTCCTCGGCCTGCAACTGCGTCCACCTCTGGCTGCGCAGGCGCCGCTGAGCTTCGTGTTGCAGCCTCGGCAGGGATCGTTCGACCTGCCCATCGATAGCGCGGTGCTGGACACTCCCACGCAGACGATTCGCTTTCAGACCGACCGCGCACTCACGGTGATGCCGGCCACACTCAGCGCGTTGCTCACCATCGTTCCGGCGCAGGACCGCTACATCAGCGTATTCGACGGCCTGGCCGCCGGACGTTCGATGCCACTGTTCCTGGCCGGTGAGGACGAGGCGCTGGAACTGCCGCTGACGCACTGGTTCATGCTCGGCGATTCAACGCTGTTCAAGCCCGATCCCTCCCTGCAGCGCATCACGGTGGATATCGCCGGCCAGCGGCTACGCGCGGAGTATTTCGAGCGCTGGGCCGACGGCGCACTGCATCCGCTAGCCGCTACGGTGAATGTGTCCGAAGGCGGTATGCAGCTGAGCGCGACCATCCTCCAGCCGCCGACGGCTGGCCCGCTCACGGTGACGCAACTGGAAGCCGGTCTCTACGTCGCCGACGGACGTAGCACAGGTTTCACCGCCGATCCGCGCGCCGACGACCAGCCGCCGCATTACTGGCTACTGACACAGCCTGCACCGCTGGTGCGCGTGGTCGGCGCCATTGCCGAGCAGCTGCCGGTGATCACCAGCCTGCGCTGCACCCTGGCCGGTGACGGCATACCGCCCGAGCAGGCCGCATCGGGACCGGCGTCCTCGGGCGCCGTACAGGTCAACATCCGCAACGGCGCATATCCCTTCGGGCAGACGCCGGAGGTGGAAGACGGTTTCTATGTTCGTAGCGATGCACTGTTAGCGCGCCAGGGCGCGGAAATCTGCCTGAACTTCGCGCTCAGCGAGGTGGCCACCGACTACCCGGTCACCCTGGTYTGGCAATTCTGGGATGGCTCGACCTGGCAGGCGCTCAACGGGACGCCGGCGCAGGTAGCGTCCTACGGCTTCGTCGACACCACTGCCGCGTTGCGCCACGGGAATCCGAATGGCCCGACCTGCGTGCGCTTCCTGTGTCCGGACATCCAGCCCACCACGGTGGCCGGCAACGAAGGGCGCTGGATCCGCGTGGTTATCGCCAGCGGCGGCTACGGCGACATCGGCGGCATCACGACCCAGGGCGTGGCGGCGACCATCGACGCGATTCCCGGCGAGATCCTGCCGGYGGCGAAGAAAGCGGAGGTGATCGACTACCTCACCAGCAAGGAGGGCGTGAACTTCTCCTACACCTACACACCCAGCAGCTACGCCCCGCCGTACATCCAGTCGCTGACGCTGAGCTACACCTACGTGGCCACGCCAAACAGCCTGTGGTCGTACAACGCGTTCGCGTTGAGTCGCTTCCTGTTCCGGCCCTATAAGCCGGTGGCAGGGCGCTACAGCGTCTGCCACCTGGGATTCTCGCCGGAGGACTTCGTTCGCGCGACCGCCGGCGGCACGCTGACGCTGTATTTCCATCTGGTGCGGGAACGGGGGGAAGCCGGTCCGGCGCTGCCGTGGTCGTACTACGACGGTCACGCCTGGCAACCCTTGCCGGTCGACGACGGCACGGCTGGGCTGACCCGCTCGGGCATCGTCAGCTTCGTGCTGCCGGACAACCTGCGGCCAGCGACGCTGTACTCGCAGTCGGCGTGCTGGCTGCGCATCGAGAATCCACGGCCGCGGCAGGACATCCGTGTGTACGGCGTCTATCCCAACACCGTGATGGCCGGCAATCGCACGACCGTGCTGGAGGAAATCCTCGGATCCAGCAACGAGCAGCCGCTACAGACCTTCCAGATCGCCCACGCGCCGGTGCTGGTCGATGTGGCGCTGGACGTCGCCGAACCCGCGGGCATGCAGCCCGACCCGGGCGCCGCTGGCGAGGAGTTGGCACTCACGGTGACACCGTCCTCGACCACGGCCGGCGCCGACACCGTGTTGCGACGCTGGCAACAGGTGCCGACCTTCAGCTTCAGCGGGCCAACCTCGCGCGTGTACACGCTGGATACGGCCACCGGC
>NZ_JBFUIT010000414.1:0-2898 GCF_056401735.1 Luteibacter sp. P4_D7_3 | reverse complement strand
GAACTATGGGGCCGCGTTGGTCTCCGACGGTTTCCATCAGCGGTGCGTTCGTCTCTGACTCGTCACATGGCTGCGTCCGAATGTGCAACAGGGACAACGTTGAGCTTCACGACATCATGCCTAACCCTTCCGGCAACGCAATTCACATTTCTGACAAGGGTGGAGATGAGGATGAAAAATGAAGAAATGGATGATATTTGTCGCGGCGATCCAGGTGGCAAGCATACTCATCTGGCTCGCTCAAGCAGCCCGCCTGTGGCCGGACGGATTGTGGTTCGCTGGCTGGTTACTGGGCCTTCCCGGTAGTGTCTTTGGACATTGGGTAGCGGAGCAACTGCTTTGGATGAGGGGTTCCCGATGGACCATCGGGCTGGTCGGGCTCGCGCTGGCTACCATGATCAACCTCGGTGCTGCGTATGTTATTGGCACAGCGAGCAAGCGTATCGGTGAGATGTTGAACACGAAGGGGCGACTTCGGTCTCAACCGGGCGACGAGCCTTAGTCGTGGGAATGCATTTGTCGTATTCGGGAAACGCAATGCGAATCGACGCCGTCCTCGACCTTCGTCTTGCGAGTACTTCGGATAGGGGCCGAAAGACACCCATGGGCCCGGGCATTTACCACGGCGTCGTCAGGTTCGGTACTGCGCAGGGATTCGACATGAGGTGTGAGCTGGCGCAACCGATAAGGCCAGGCGAGCGACGAGTTGTTGGGGTCGCCTTCCTCTGTCCGGATGAGGTCAAGCAATTTCTTGTCGAAGGTGCCAAGTTCACCTTGTGGGAGGGGCACGATGTCGGCAGAGGGACCGTCGTCAGATCGTACCTGTGAGCTCGGCTCGTCGATCAGGAAGGAGAATCACCATGGCGCAACAGATTGTTCATCAGGGCGAGCGAGCCGCAGAGCTCTGCGAGTGGGTAGCCCAGCGGATGAGCACTACGTTCGCCGCGCGCTTCAGTTACGTCGGCGTGCGAAGGCACGGTCGTATCCGCATCTTGAAAGCGGCCCTTATCATGAACAGCGATTCCGAAGCCCCGCCGGTCCATCTCGGCACCGGTGAGCTTGTTGCGGGAAGCATTGTCCTCGAAGGCGGCCTTGCGGAAATCGGTCATGTTTGCTCTGCGATGGTCGAGGGAACGTTCAACGTCTCCGGTGAGCGATTCTCGCTAGTCGACCCGTCCCGAATCGGGGTCGATGGTGTGACACTGAACCTCGATGAGGGCAATCCCGGGTATCAACAAAACGAACCCGCCGTCTCGCGCATTACCGGACAGGCGCACGACATAAAGCACGGGTCTCATCTCGACTGGCGCCTGAAAGCGGCGGATCCACCCTACGACTCGCTAATCGAGCTAACAGGCGCCTACGGCGTGGGCCCCATCAGTGAGACCAGTGACGTGGACGTGGTCGCCCTGCAAATTGCGAGAATCGAAGGAAATTCGTCGATTCACGAGCTCCGGGCAACCATTGCGCTACTTCTTTATCGGGGAATGGATGCGGCCCTTTCAAAAATTGGATACAGGGTCATCTCGCAGTCCGGTGTGGTCCGGCGGGGCGTAATTCGCGGCGAGGAGCTGGCATGGAGCGACCAGGACAGGCTCATCCGGGGTGAGGCCACCATGGACCTGGAACCGGGGGAAATTGTGCATACCTATGCGGTTTATGGGGACAGGGCTCAGCATCAGTACTGGATCGTCGACCCGGCCCACACCCAGAACCCACGGCGTTCGGCTTACGAGGCTGCGGACGAAGGGCTTGCTATGCTTCGGGGCTGGCTGAGAGGCGAAGGCAAGAAGAAGGCGGACGATTTCGAGTTTGCCGTCAGCACCCTCGCCTGGCTTCTTGGTTTTGCGACACTTCACTATGAGTGTAAGAAGGTTTCCGCGTCGCCTGACATTCTTCTTGCGTGTGATTCCGGGCTCATCGTAGCCGAGTGCACCACGGAGACCTTCACGCCCGAAAAGACGGCCAAGCTCGTCAAGCGTGGCGTCGAAATTGGACAGCGACTTGGCGCGTCCGGGCACGGCAGCCTGCCGGTCCGGTGCGTTATCGCCAGCAGTGCGTCGGAAGCAGCGTTGAAGGCGCAATACGGCGACCTGGGGGATGTCATCCTGCTTCCCAGAGAATCCCTGCTGAGGCTCCTGGACAGGACTGTGCAATTTCCAAACGCAAACGCGCTGTTTGCGGAAGTGCTGACGGCGCCGCCCGGTGACGCAGGGGCGGGCGTGGCTTAAGGCTTCGTCTTCAACCGTATCCACGGCCCCTCCAGACAACTGGGCGACGGTGGCGAGCGGTTGACACGTTTCTTTCAGCAGGTACGATCCCGGGACACATTCCCGTACACACGGAATGTGTCCCGGGCATTGGGGGAGAATGGGTTGATCGTGTCCCACTCTCTCTGCCAACGCAGGCGCTACGCCATGACTAAAATTCGGTGCGGCGTCGCTGCATGGCTGCCAGTTTGGCAAAGCGATCTTCGCCGGCATCTTGAGCAAGCACACGCTCCGCGTAGCGGATTGGCATCCGCTCGCTGGCCCAGCGCCCGGCCAGTTGCACCTGAGCCGTCGACGAGCCCGCGCGGACCATGTCCTGCGCCGCGCCCACCCGCGCGGAGTGCCCGGAAAGCCAATGTAGGTCCAAGTCCAGGCCCGCCTGGGCCACGGCGCGCCGAAAGATCGCGCTCACCTCGCGCGTGCCCAGCGGGCGCTGTTCGCGCTGTTGGGCCTGCGCACGACGCGCTTGCCATTGCATTCCGACCGTTGCGCTGGGCGCCGCGGTCGGATCGAGCTGTGCGTCATCGGCGACCGCGTGGAAAACGAACTCACCCTGCGACGACTGCGTCCGCCAGGCCTCAAGTGCGGCCACCGTCGCCGGACGCAAATACAGGGTGCGTCCCACGCC
>NZ_JBFUIT010000413.1:0-2922 GCF_056401735.1 Luteibacter sp. P4_D7_3 | reverse complement strand
ACGCCACCCTTTTCCAGCCAGGCGCGTCCGGCACCCGCGGCATAGGCCGGCTCGAGCGATATCTCGAAACCGCCGTAACCGTAGACCAGGGTCGGGTTAGTGCCGTCGGCCTTCAGGGCCTTCGGCGCGATTTCGAAGTAGGGCACCTTGGTGCCGTCCTTGGAGGTGACGAAGTGCTGGCTGACGACGAACTTCGAGGCATCGAAGAAGGCCGGGCTGTGCTTGATCGCCTCGCGCTCACCCTGGCCGAGGGTGCCGTAATAGAGCGTGGTGGGCTGCAGGAAACCGGTCACGGTGAGGAAGTATTCGTCCGTGTCGTCGGCATCGATACCGCCGGCCTGCATGTTGCTGAGGGCCGGTGCACCGCTGAGCGTATCTTCCTTCCAGGCACCGGTATCGGCTGGCGTCAGGACCTTGATCTGGGTGACCACGTCGTGCGACACGGTGAGGATCAGATGGTGGCGCGTCCACGAATGACCCGCCAGCGACGTGTGCTCGTCGGGTGTGAAAAGTACGGTGAAGTCGCGCTTGCCAGCCATGAAATCGTCGAACTTCGTGGCGACCAGCGAGCCGGAGGGATAGGTCTTGCCGCCGACCGTCCACGCCGTGCGCAGCTCGACAAGCAGCCATTCGCGTTCGACATCGGTCTCGGCGTCGTTGGGCACGTCGATCTTCGTCAGCGAGCCGTCCTTGCCGCGCAGGAAGGTCTCGGAGCTGTAGAACTCCAGTGCGCGCTGCACGAAATCGCGCTCGAAGCCCGGCGTGCGATCGCGATAGGCCGAGATGGAAAGGTCGTTGTCCTTACCTTCGTACACGGTTTGAGCGGAAGCCAGCGGCGTGCCGCGCTTCCATTCCTTGACGATGCGCGGGTAGCTCGAGGTGGTCATCGAGCCCGGACCGAAATCCGTGGCGACATAGATATGGTCGTCGTCGATCCAGGCGACCTGGCTCTTGGCCTCCGGCAGGGCGAAGCCGTCCTTGATGAAGCCCTTGGTCGAGAGATCGAACTCGCGGATCACGTCGGCATCCGCACCGCCGCGCGACAGCGAGACGAGGCAGCGGCGGTAGTCCGGCTTCAGGCACTGCACGCCGTGCCATACCCAGTTCTCTTTTTCGGACGCGGCGAGCGCATCGAGATCGATCACGGTGTCCCAGGCCGGCTTGTCCTTGCGGTACTCGGCCAGCGTGGTACGGCGCCACAGGCCCTTGGGGTGCTGCTTGTCGCGCCAGAAGTTGTAGAAGTGGTCGCCGATCTTCGAAACCATCGGGATCTTCGCGTCGGAATCGAGCATCTCCAGGAGGCGCGCGTCCAGCGTCTTGAAGTCCTGGCTCTCGGCGTACTTCGCCACGGTCTCGGCGTTACGCGCCTTGACCCACTCGAGCGGCTTGGCGCCGTCGATATCGTCCAGCCAGAGATTTTCGTCATCGGCTCCGGCCTGGGTGGCGGGAGCGGCGGTATGCGGGGTGTCGTGGGCTTGAGTCATGCCACTGAAGGTAAGGGCGATGACGAGCGCAATCCAGCGTCGATGCATGGTTCCGGGTTCCGAGATTGAGCGGAACCCGGACCATAGCTTACCCGGCGGGCCCGAAGGCCCATGACTTCCGGGCTACTCCTACCAAGTCAGAGGCCGCATGGCTCAGAGAAACGGAATCAGCAACAGCGCCACGATGTTGATGATCTTGATCAGCGGATTCACCGCCGGGCCCGCCGTGTCCTTGTACGGGTCGCCCACGGTGTCGCCGGTGACGGCGGCCTTGTGCGCGTCCGAACCCTTTCCACCGAAGTTGCCATCCTCGATGTACTTCTTGGCGTTGTCCCAGGCGCCGCCACCGGTCGTCATCGAGATGGCAACGAACAGGCCGGTGACGATGGTACCGATCAGCACGCCACCCAGCGCCTGCGCGCCCGCCTCGGAGCCGCCCAGCCACTTGAAGCCGAAGAGCACCACCACCGGCACCAGCACCGGAAGGAGTGAAGGCACCAGCATTTCGCGAATCGCCGAACGCGTGAGCATGTCCACCGCGCGGGAATAGTCAGGCTTGGTCGTGCCCTCCATGATCCCGGAGATCTCGCGGAACTGGCGGCGCACTTCCTCGACCACGGCGCCTGCCGCGCGACCCACCGCTTCCATGGCCATGGCCGCGAACAGGTACGGAATCAGACCGCCGATCAGCAGGCCGATGATCACGTAATGGTTGGAAAGGTCGAAGCGTATCTCCGTGCCGCCAAAGTGTTCGTTGAGGTTGTGCGTGTAATCGGCGAACAGCACGAGGGCGGCGAGACCGGCCGAACCGATGGCATAGCCCTTGGTCACGGCCTTGGTCGTGTTGCCCACGGCGTCGAGCGGATCGGTGACGCCGCGCACCTCGGGCGGCAGGTCCGCCATCTCGGCGATGCCGCCGGCGTTATCGGTAATCGGGCCATACGCGTCCAGCGCCACGATCATGCCGGTCATGCTGAGCATGGCCGTCGCCGCGATGGCGATCCCGTACAGCCCGGCGAACGCGAAGGCGCCCCAGATGGCCGCGCAAACAGCCAGCACAGGCAGGGCCGTGGACTTCATCGAGACGCCGAGGCCGGCGATGATGTTCGTCGCGTGGCCCGTGGTGGACGACTTGGCCACATGGCGCACCGGCCCGTATTCCGTTGCCGTGTAGTACTCGGTGATCACCACCATGGCCCCCGTGAGCACCAGGCCGATGATCGCGCAGCCGTAAATGCGGCCGGCGCCATAGGCGGAATCCGCCATCATCGACTGGGTGATCGGCCAGAAGGCAATCGCGGCGAGCAGGGCGGAAACGAAGACGCCGGCATACAGCGCATTCATGATCTTGCCGCCGCGGGTCTTCACGAAGAACGTGCCGATCACCGACGCGATGATCGACGCCCCGCCCAGCACCAGCGGGAACAGCACCCCCGAC
>NZ_JBFUIT010000412.1:0-2944 GCF_056401735.1 Luteibacter sp. P4_D7_3 | reverse complement strand
GGCGAGGCCTGCGCCGCGCCAGCCATGGCGGAAGGCGAAGAACAGCACCGGCGCCAGCGACAACACCCGCGCGAACTGCGGCTGGGGCGAGTATTCGGCCAGGGTGATCAGGATCGCCAGCGAGGGCAGCATCACCAGCAAGCCGTCCAGGAGCAGCTCGGCGAGGGCGGACTGGGTGGGCCGTTCGCGGAAGATCAGGATCATCACCGGGACGACGAGCAGCACGCCTAGGTAGTTACCGAGGAGATCGCTGCCGAAGGTGGTGCCGAGCATTTCCACGGGGGCCGCCGGATGCAGCGAGGCCATCATCGCGGCATTGCCGGCGGTGGCGACGGTGGCCGTGACCATKGCCGACAGCAGCAGGCGGGCGACGTCTTCCGGGGTATTCAGGCTGGCATGCAGGTGGGCGCGACGCAGCAGCCAGAGGCAGGCAGCGACCATCAGCGGCTCGGGCGCGTCGCCCAGCACGAAGCCGGCACCGCCGATCGGCAGTCCGCTACGCCACTCGCAAAACGTGCTGGCGAGGATCTCGGCGCCGAGGATCCAGAACCAGTTCCGGGTCCGCATGAGGAGCAGGGCGCCGAAGCGCAGGCCGAAGGGCAGCACCCAATAGGGCTGTTCCGTCGGCCACAGCAGGATCCAGGCCGCGGCATAGACGAGGGCAAACAGAGGGCCGGCGAACCGGGAGACGGCGTTTAGTCGCATTCCCCGAATGTTACACGGCGAACCTCAGATGACGTTGCACGGTTCCACCCATACGCACGCGTCGGGCGAGCCTGCTACATTCTGTCCATGCCAAGAATCGTCCTTGTAGATGACCACGCCATCGTTCGTGAGGGTTTCAAACGCCTCATCGAGCTGGAACCTGACCTCGACGTCGTCGCTGAGGCAAGGAACGCCGACGAGGCGGTGGACGCTGTGACCCAGCATCTTCCCGACCTGGTCGCGGTGGATCTCTCCTTGCCCGATGGCAGCGGGCTTCCGTTGATCGAGCACCTGGCGAGTATTTCGCCGGACATGAAGATCGTGGTGCTGAGCATGCACGACGGCGAGCCTTATGTTTCCGAGGCGCTGCGTCGCGGTGCCCGCGGCTATGTCACCAAGGGCGTGGCGCCCGAGGAGCTGGTCGTGGCGGTGCGCGCCGTGCTGGCGGGCGAGCAGTATCTGAGCTCGGACCTGCGTGAGCGCCGTTCCGGCCGGTCGTCGGTGGACCTCGATCCATTCAGTCGCCTGACGGCGCGCGAGCGTGAGGTCTTCCTGCTGCTAGCGGCAGGGCGGGCACCCAAGCAGGTGGCTGCGGAGCTTGGTATCGGGCAGAAGACGATCTATATCCACCGCGCGGCGGTGATGAACAAGCTCAACGCGGGGTCCGAGCTGGATCTTTATCGGATGGCGCAGGAGCGGGGGCTTATTCGCGCCTGATCGGGGTTGCCGCAACCTGGTTTTCGCCGATGAATCGGCTCCTACAAGAGCTAAAAGCCAAGGGTTAGCCCTGTGCTCGGTCGAGCATCTTCTTGGCGTGGGCGCGGGTTTCCTTGGTGATTTCCACGCCGCCGAGCATGCGTGAGAGCTCGTCGCGCCGGCCCGCGGCGTCCAGGGTGTGGATGCGCGTGCGGGTGGCTTCGCCATCGCTTTCCTTGGCGACCTGCAGGTGCGCGTGGCCTTGGGCGGCCACCTGGGGCAGGTGGGTGACGCACATCACCTGGACCCGCTCGCCGAGCGCACGCAGTTTCTGACCGACCACTTCGGCGACGGCGCCACCGATGCCGGTGTCCACTTCGTCGAAGATCATGCAGCCGATGTTGTCGTTGCCCAGCGTAGCCACTTCGATGGCCAGGCTGATGCGGGCGAGTTCGCCACCCGAGGCCACCTTGCGCAGCGGGCGCGGCGGCTGGCCGGGGTTGGCGCTGACCAGCAGTTCGCAGCGCTCACGACCTTGTGGATCGGGTTCGTCGCCGTCCACGCGCTCCAGCGAGACTTCCAGGCGACCGCCGGCCATGCCGAGCTCGCCCATCAGCGCAGCCACCGAGGTGCCAAGGCGACCGGCGGCGGCAAAGCGCGCGGCCGACAAGGCGGCCGCCGCTTCGTCATACGCCTTGTGCAGGCGATCGCGCTCACGTCCGAGGCGATCCAGGGCATCGCCGGCGCCTTCGAGCTCGGCGAGGCGCTCGCGAATCTCCTCAGCCTTCACCGTCAGTTCCTCGATCGGCAGCCGGTAACGGCGCGAGAGGTCGTGCAGGTGTGTGAGCTGGGTGTCGACCTCGGCGAGGCGTTCGGGGTCGAGTTCCACGTCCTGGGCGTAGCGGCCCAGACCGTCCACGGCTTCGCCCAGCTGGATCTGGGCGCTGTCGAGCAATTCGAGGGTAGGGACCAGCGAGGCATCTAGTTCGGCAAGTCGCGACAGCTCGGCATGAGCGCGGAGCAGGGCGCGACCGACCGCGAACTCACTCTCGCCATCGAGGATTTCGACCACGCCATTGGCGCCTTCGGCCAGCCTTCCGGCGTTGGCCAGGCGGCGATGCTGCGCTTCGAGTTCTTCCAGCGCGGCGGGGACCAGGGCCCACCGATCCAGTTCTTCCAGTTCGTGGGCGAGCAACTCGATCTGACGCTCGCGATCGTCACCACCGGAGAGCGTGCGGATGCGGGCGACAGCCTCACGCCACGACTTCGCGGTCTCGCGAACGCTCGTCTGCAGCACCTCGTTGCCGGCGTAGGCGTCCAGCAAGGCCATCTGATGCTGGCGCGAAAGCAGGGCCTGGTGCTCGTGCTGACCGTGGATCTCAACGATGAGCGCAGCCAGCGCCGACATCTGGGCGAGGCTCGCCGGGCGGCCGTTGATCCAGCCGCGCGAGCTGCCTTCGACGCGGATCACGCGGCGCAGCTGGCAGGTCTCGCCGTCGTCCAGTTCTTCCTGGCGCAGCCATTCGGTGGCCTCGGGCAGGCC
>NZ_JBFUIT010000411.1:0-2955 GCF_056401735.1 Luteibacter sp. P4_D7_3 | reverse complement strand
GGCCAGGCGGGGAAGCGCTTTCGTCAGTTGCTTTTCTGCGCTGTAGATGTCCGACAGCTCATGGATGAACAGTTCTTCGATGGTCGTGACGGCCATGGTTTTTCCCTCCCAGGGATGCGGTTATGAAGGAGATGAAAGTCCCGTGAAACGACAGGACCTTTCGTGCGATGTCAGCGCATCGCGTCGAGGCCAGGCGTAGCGTCCGGGGTGCCCCTAGACAATTTCGTCGTCGCGGGAGTGCAACCATGGACTTGGTCGAATCAAGACTTCCGTCAAAGGGCGTGAAGCCGGTGCTGACACGCGGCGTGAAGGGCGTGGTTAGCTGAGGCCGTATCGCTTGATCTTGTACCAGAGCGCGCGCTCGCTGATCTCGAGCAGTCTAGCGGCAGCAGCCTTATTCTTTCCCGCGGCTTCGAGGGCGGCTTCGATCAGGCGACGCTCGAGTTGATCCACATGAGGTCTCAAGGCAAGCGGCTGCTCCGACTGCTGCGCAGTCTCGGAGCCAGCCTTGTCAAGCGCAACAGGTGTCCGCGCAGCGCCTAGTTCGCCCGGGAGATGTGCTGCGGTGATGACTTCGCCCCTGCACAGCACCATCGCTCGCTCGATCAGGTTCTCCAGCTCACGGACATTCCCGGGCCACGTGTAGTTCTCCAGTATCACCAATGCCTCAGGCGATAACGTGGGTGGCGACCTGCTGAGCTCAACCGAATACTTGTTTATGAAGTAGTCGACGAGCAACGGAATGTCGTCCCGCCTGCTCCGAAGCAGCGGCACGTCAACACGTACCACATTGAGCCGAAAGTAGAGATCGCGCCGAAGCGTGCCCGCATCGACGGACTGCTGCGGATCGCGATTGGTTGCAGCGACGACACGCAGGTCGACCGGCGTAGCGACATTGCCTCCGACCTTGTCGATCACAGACTCCTGCAAGACGCGCAAGAGCTTTGCTTGCAGTCCGATCGGCATCTCCGTTATTTCATCGAGAAAGAGCGTGCCTCCACTGGCGAGCTCGCACTTGCCGATCCGGTCGCGCACTGCTCCCGTAAAGGCGCCCTTGACGTGCCCGAACAATTCGCTCTCCAGCAAGTCTGCAGGGATAGCGGCACAGTTGATCGGTACGAAGAGGCCGCTGCGACCGGAAGCGACATGGATGGCGCGAGCCACCAACTCCTTTCCGGTACCTGTTTCACCGACGATGAAGATGCTGCTGCGCGCGGGCGCCACCTGTTGGAGAAGTTCGTACAAGTCCTGCATGGGTCGACTGGTGCCGACGAAGTCGCCCCAGCCACGCGATACCTCCTCCTTCAGGAAGCGGTTCTCGCGCTGGACCACCTGCATCGTCAATGCACGCGTTACAGCCATCTCGATGGTTTCCATCTCGAACGGCCGGATGACGTAGTCGGCCGCACCGACCTTCATTGCTGCAACGGCGGTCTCGATCGTCCCGTAGGCGGTCATGACGATGACCGGAATATCGTTATCGGCGTCACGCAACGCCGTAAGGAGACCGATACCGTCCAGTCGGGGCATGCGCAGGTCGGTCAGAACGAGATCGAACGAACCGGATTCGATTTTCGCGAGAGCTTCCTTGCCGTCACCAGCCTGTTCGACCTCGTGTCCCATGGACTTGAGGGAGAGTTCGAGGATGCGACGCATCTTCGCCTCGTCGTCAACCACAAGAATCCGTTTCGTCGTCATGTCCGAGGCTCTTGATGTTTGAAACAAAGGTTGAAGGAAGCACCACCCCAGGCGCTTTCACCGACCGACAAGGTGCCACCGTGCGCCTGTACGATCTGCTGCACGATGGTCAGGCCGAGGCCGATACCGCCTTCCCTGCGGCTGAAGAAGGGATCGAAGACGTGCTCCCGAAACTCGAGAGGCACGCCAGGACCGTCGTCAGCGACGCTGATCCACAGCGCATCTTCATCACGATGGGTACTGACTCGCACGCGTCCCCCATCGCCCACGAACGACAGCGCGTTCAGGATCAGGTTCAGAAAGACCTGCATGATCTGCTCGCGATCGCAGCTGATTACCACGTCACCGCCATCGGCCTGCCTCGATAGCGTTACGCCGGCGCGCTCGACGCGGGATTCCAGCAAGGCGAGGACGCTGTCGACGATCTCGAGAACGTCGTGTGACATGAAATGCGGCGGATTTGGCCGGGCGCATTCGAGCAATAGCGTCACAAGGCGGTTCAGCCGTTCGGTTTCGCTGAAGATGAAACCGATCAGTTCGCGCTGCCTGTCATCGAGGTCGGGTTCCCTTTGGAGAAGCTGTGCCGAGCTGCGCAGGATCCCCATCGGGGTGCGAACCTCGTGCGCCATGATCGCCGCCATCTCGCCGACAACGGCCAGCTTGCCGGCGCGGACGACCTGCTCGCGCGACTGCTCGAGCGCCCGGATCATGTCGGTATACGCCCGATGGAGCTCGTCGACTTCGGCGGTGGCGCCGGCGGGTATTGCCGGAAGTGACGGCTGTCCCTGGCGGAAGCCACGTGTGAACTCCGTGAGCGAAACGATCGGAGAGACAATGCGGTCAGCCAGGCGCGACGAGATCCACAGCCCGGCCAACAGGGTGACCGTGAGCACGCCCACCATGGCCCAGAGCAGTGCCCAGATGGGACCGAACGACACCGTCGTTGGTTCGATCATGAGGGTATGCCAACCCAGGCCTTCAAAAGGCGGCGACCCGTCGGACGTCGCCACCCCGACGAGAAGCGCCCCGTACCCCAGGCCGTCCCCCTCATGGACATAAGACGTGGCACCCCTGACGGGCAGATCCCACTGCGCCAGACGAAGCTGCCTTAGGTCTGGCTTAGCACGCAGCGACGCTGAGGCCCCGAGCACGTGGCCGTCGTGATCGACCAGTAGAAGCCCCCGCGTGCCACGATTCACGGCGCCGTCGAGCAGGTCCTGCACGGCGCGCCAGTCGAGGAACGCGTAGAGGTAGCCG
>NZ_JBFUIT010000410.1:0-2963 GCF_056401735.1 Luteibacter sp. P4_D7_3 | reverse complement strand
CCTGCCCCCATGAGGTCGAGATGTTCCCGAAGGATGCAACGATCGCCGGCTACGACGACGAACTGGCCAAGGCCATCGCTAACGAGACCCGTCGCCAGGAAGATCACGTCGAACTGATCGCCTCCGAGAACTACGCCAGCCCGCGCGTCATGGAAGCGCAGGGTTCGGTGCTGACCAACAAATACGCCGAGGGTTACCCGGGCAAACGCTACTACGGTGGCTGCGAGTACGTGGACGTCGCCGAAAGGCTCGCCATCGACCGTCTGAAGCAGCTGTTCGGGGCGGACTATGCCAACGTGCAGCCGCATTCCGGCTCGCAGGCGAACCAGGCCGTTTACTTCGCTCTGCTGCAGCCCGGCGACACCATCCTGGGCATGAGCCTGGCCCACGGCGGTCACCTGACTCACGGCGCCAAGGTCAACCTCTCCGGCAAGATCTTCAACGCCGTGCAGTACGGCATCGACCCGGAATCGGGGCTGGTCGACTACAACGAAGTCGAGCGCCTCGCCGTCGAGCACAAGCCGAAGATGATCGTGGCCGGCTTCTCAGCCTACTCGCAGATCCTCGACTGGGGTCGCTTCCGCGCCATTGCCGACAAAGTCGGTGCCTACCTGTTCGTCGACATGGCGCACATCGCCGGTCTGGTCGCGGCGGGTGAGTACCCGAACCCGATCGAGCACGCGCACGTGGTCACCTCCACCACGCACAAGACGCTGCGCGGTCCGCGCGGCGGCATCATCGTCGCCAAGGGCCTGGGTGAGGAGCTGGAAAAGAAGCTGCAGTCCATCGTCTTCCCGGGCATCCAGGGTGGTCCGCTGATGCACGTCATCGCGGCCAAGGCAGTCGCCTTCAAGGAAGCGCTGGAGCCTTCGTTCAAGACCTACCAGGCCCAGGTGGTGAAGAACGCCAAGGCCATGGCGAAGACCTTCATCGAGCGCGGCTACAAGATCGTTTCCGGCGGCACCGAAAACCATCTCATGCTGATCGACCTCATCGGCCGCGATGCGACCGGCAAGGACGCGGAGGCGGCGCTGGGCAAGGCGCATATCACCGTGAACAAGAACGCGGTGCCGAACGACCCACGCTCGCCGTTCGTCACCTCGGGCCTGCGCGTCGGTACGCCGGCGATCACCACCCGCGGCTACGACGAAGCGGCCACGGTCGAGCTCACCCAGTGGATGTGTGACGTGCTGGATGCCCCTGGCGACGAGAAGGTCATCGCGGCCGTGCGTGAGAAAGTGACCGCGCAGTGTGCCAAGTTCCCGGTTTACGGCTGATCGATGCATTGTCCGTTCTGCCAGCATGAAGACACACGTGTCATCGACTCCCGTCTCACGGAGGACGGTGGCACGGTGCGGCGTCGCCGTGAGTGTCCGCAGTGCAGCGAGCGTTTCAACACGTTCGAAACGGCAGAGCTCAAGCTTCCGGCGATCGTCAAATCCGGCGATCGTCGCGAGCCCTTCGATGAACACAAGCTGCGCGTGAGTTTCGAGCGCGCGCTGCAGAAGCGTCCTGTTTCCAGCGATGCGGTCGATGGTGCCGTGCGCGCGGTGGTGAACGACCTGCGTCGCTGTGGCGAGCGCGAAGTACCGTCGCGACAGGTCGGTGAGCTGGTGATGCGCGAGCTCAAGGCGCTCGACCAGGTAGCCTACGTTCGCTTCGCCTCCGTGTATCGCCGGTTCGAGGACGTCCACGCCTTCCGCGAGGAGATCGAGAAGCTCGAACGCGACCTGCCGTCACTCGAAGGCCTGCAACTGCCGCTGCTGGACGCAGCCAGGCGCGGGCGCAAGAGCTGATCATGTCGCGGCCGTTCTTCCCCGCCATGGATCACGTACACATGGCGCACGCCTTGCGCCTGGCCGCACGCGGCCTGCACACCACGCAACCGAACCCGCGCGTGGGTTGCGTCATTGCGCGTGGTGAAACCGTGCTCGGTACGGGCTGGCACCCACGTGCCGGTCAGCCACACGCGGAAGTATTCGCATTGCGCGAAGCGGGCGAATCCGCGCGCGGTGCCACGGCGTACGTCACGCTGGAGCCTTGCGCGCATCATGGCCGCACGCCGCCTTGCGCCGATGCCCTGATTGCCGCCGGCGTCGGGCGCGTCGTCATCGCGCACGAAGACCCGTTCGACAAGGTCGACGGTGCCGGCATTGCCAGGCTGCGCGACGCGGGCATCGGTGTGCAGGTGGGCCTGATGCGCGACGCCGCGCGCGAACTGAATATCGGTTTCTTCAGCCGCATCGAGCGGCAACGTCCGTGGGTACGCGTGAAACTGGCGATGAGCCTCGACGGGCGCACCGCGCTGGCCGACGGCTCGTCGAAGTGGATCACCGGCGAGGCCGCGCGTGCCGATGTACAGCGCTGGCGCGCCCGTTCTTCCGCGATCCTCTCCGCGAGCGGTACGGTGCTCGCCGACGATCCGCATTTGACCGTGCGGTTGCCGGAAGGTGAGCCCTTCGTGCCGCCGTTGCGCGCGATCGTCGACACCCGGCTACGCACGCAGGCAGGCGCGAACGTGCTGGATGGCGCTGCGCCCACGGTGCTCTTCCATGCGGAGAATGCCTCGGTACCTGCGCACCTTTCCGATATCCGTCGCGCCGCCATCCGTCAGGAAGACGGCGGCGGCCTCGATCTGCGTGCGGTCCTTCACTGGTTGGCGCGCCATGACGTGAACGAAGTCCATGTCGAAGCCGGCCCGGTGCTTTGCGGCGCGCTGCTTGCCGCAGGTCTGGCCGACGAACTGATCGTCTACATCGCACCGATCCTGCTCGGACATACCGGTCGTCCGATGCTCAACCTGCCGCCGCTGGATGACATGGCGTCGCGGTGGAAACTGCATACGGTAGACCGCCGGCAGGTCGGCGACGATATGCGCCTGCAGCTGCGCCCGACGTCGTGACCGTGCGGTCCCACGTACGTTGGGGCATCGTTGGCTGCGGTGCGGTGACCGAGGTCAAGAG
>NZ_JBFUIT010000409.1:0-2977 GCF_056401735.1 Luteibacter sp. P4_D7_3 | reverse complement strand
GGGTGGGCATTTCCATCGACGATTTCGGTACCGGTTACTCCAGTCTCCTGTATCTCAAGCAGCTGCCCGCCGACGAGCTGAAGATCGATCGCGGTTTCGTGACCGAACTGACCAAGGGCAACGACGACGAAGCCATCGTCTCGGCGATCATCGCGCTGGGCAAGACGCTTGGCCTGAACATCGTGGCCGAAGGCGTGGAGACCGCCGAGCAACAGGCATTGCTGACCCGCCTGGGTTGCGACGTCCTCCAGGGCTTCCTACTGGGTAGCCCCGTGCCTGGTGACCAGCTGGCGCAAAGCCTGCCTGTCCCGTCGTATCTTCCTGCCTCGGCGTAGCATCACGGCCCGCGCTGTCTTACGATGCCTTCACCCATCGCCGATCGGCGTGTTCGAGGATTTCGTATGGATGTCACGCAGGAACGGCTCAACCAGCTATTCACCTTTTCGATGGATTTTGCGAAGGAGATGCTGGTGGAGAACGGCGACTTCTACCCGTTCGGTGCCACGGTGTCGGAAGAGGGCAGGCTGGCCGCCGACCCCGGTCACGAGGGTGGCGACGAGCCGGAAGCTCACGATGTCTATCGTGTGATCTTCGATCGCTTCGCGACGGGCCGGTCCTCCGAAGCACTCGCCGCGGCCCTGGTCGCCAACGTGACGATTCCCGACGAATTCGAGGCGCCGGCCAAAGATGGCGTTCGCGTTCATATCGAGTCGAAGGGTTACGCGCGTTTCATCTACGTGCCTTATGAAATCGTCTCGGCGGACACCCGCGAAGTACGGCTGCACGATCCCTTCGCGATCGAGATCTCGCCGAGTTTTTTTACGGCCTGAGCGCTGACGGATCACTGGCGTGACCGTTTACTCCGACGATGCACTGCTGATGGCGCTTACGGCACGGGAGCGGGAACTCCACGATCCGGCGGTGCGTCGTGACGTGCTTCGTCTGCGCGGGTTGTTGCATCCGTCCTTCGTGGAAATCGGCCGATCCGGATATCGCATCGATCTCGCCGACGTACTGCGGGATCTTCCGACGGAGGGCGGGAACGGGTCGATCGTTGCCGATGGCTTCGAGGTGCGCAGGGTGGCCGAGGGTGTAGCGATGCTTCTTTATCGTTCCGCGCATCGGTCGCCGTCGGGTGTGGACTCGCGGTATACGCTGCGGTCGAGTACGTGGGTGAGGGAAGGCGACGAGTGGCTGATGGTTTATCACCAGGGCACACCGACCGAGGCGTTTGATATGCCGGGCGGGGGTGGCGCCGTGTGATCGGGGTCCTTGCTCTGCGCGGGCCGCGTCGGTAAGTTCTGACGCTTCCATCCTGCGGAAGTCCCGATGAAGCGTCTGAGTCTGCTCCTGTCGACCTGCCTGCTGGCGGGCGCGACCCTGCCATCGTTTGCGGCTGCTCCTTCCGCTACGACACCGCACTTCGCCGTCGATCACGGTCAGTTCCTTCTCGACGGCAAGCCTTACGTGATTCGCTCGGGCGAGATGCACTATCCGCGCATTCCCCGGGCGGACTGGCGCGACCGCCTGCGCAAGGCCCGTGCGATGGGTCTCAACACGATCACCACGTACGCCTTCTGGAACGAGAGCGAACCGGAGCCGGGCAAATTCGATTTCAGCGGTGACCACGACATCGCGGCCTTTGTCCGCACCGCGCAGGAAGAAGGCCTCAACGTCATCGTGCGCCCCGGTCCCTTCGTCTGCGCTGAGTGGGAGTTCGGTGGTATTCCGGCATGGTTGCTGAGAACGCCTGGCCTGCGCATCCGCTCGTACGATCCGCGTTTCCTTAAGGCCAGTGCCGCGTGGTTCAAGCGGCTCAACCAAGAACTTGCGCCACTGTTGAGCAGTCGCGGCGGTCCGGTCCTCATGGTCCAGGTGGAGAACGAGTACGGCTACGTCGGCAACGATCACGACTATCTCGAAGCGATCCACCAGCAGATGGTCGATGCCGGCTTCGACGTTCCGATGTTCACCTCTAACGGTCCCGGCCCGACCTGGATGCCGCGCGGTTCACTGCCCGGTATGGTTTCGGTGATCAACTTTACCGGTGATGGAAAGCAGACCGAACGCGCATTCCGACGCTCAGCGCCGCTGATGGAAGGCATGCCACGCATGGCCGGCGAATACTGGACGGGGTGGTACGATCGTTGGGGCCAGGCACACAAGACCCGCGACGTTGGGGATGTGAGCAGTGCCGTGTCGTGGATGATGGATCACGACATCTCGTTCAACCTGTACATGGTCGATGGTGGGACGAACTTCGGCTGGATGAACGGCGCGAACAACGACGACGCCCATTATCTCCCGGTCACGACCAGCTACGACTACGACTCGCCGATCGACGAGGCCGGCCGCCTGACGCCGAAATACGAAGCATTGCGCAAGGTGATCGCCGCACACCTGCCGAAAGGCGAGACCCTGCCCAAGGTGCCCGCTTCGTCGCCAACGGTGGCCATCCCGCGCTTCACGCTGGACACGTCGGTAAGCCTGCTCGACGCACTGCCTGGCTTGTCCGCGCCGCAGACCACGGTCACCCCTCATGGCATGGAGACGTTTGGCCAGAACTATGGGCTGATTCTCTATCGCAAGGCACTCGACGCCGATGCCAAGGGCTCGCTCGACGTGAGCGACGTGCGCGACTACGCCACCGTACTCGCTGACGGCAAACCGCTCGGCACGCTGGATCGCCGGCAGGACCAGCACGCCATGCCGGTCGATCTGAAGAGCGGCAGCACGCTGGACCTCGTGGTCGAGAACATGGGCCGCATCAATATCGGCCCCGGCATGGAAGACGACTACAAGGGCATTACCTATTCGGTTCAGGTCGCCGGCGAGGACTTGCTCAACTGGTCGGTCTATCCCCTGCCGCTGGACGATCTGTCGAGCCTGCACTTCGCTCCCGGTGGAACAGGGCAGGGCCCGGCGTTCTGGCGCGGCAGCTTCACCATGACGAAGCCGGATGGCACGTTCCTCGACA
>NZ_JBFUIT010000408.1:0-2981 GCF_056401735.1 Luteibacter sp. P4_D7_3 | reverse complement strand
CGGCAAAAACCACGGCGCCCACCGCAAGCCACGCCGACGCATCGAGTGCCCCGTGCGAGTGCCCGAACTGCAGCAACATCACGCCGGCAACGATCAGCACGCCGATCGACAGCGCAGCAACGTGCCAGCGTGCCCGTGCATCGCGATAAATGAAGGGCGCCAACATGGGCCCCGCCAGTACCGTGGTCTGGAAACTACCGGCGACGAGCCACGACGGCCCGCTACTCGCCGCCCAGGTCAGCGGCACCCCGAACAACACGAAGCCCACGCTGCTCCACGTCAGCCACTGGCGCGTGTGCGCGCGCAACTCGTGCGGCAAGGCGCCCAGACCACCCTGGAACGGCAGCACCACCGCCAGCAACGGCAAGGTCAGCAGGTAACGAAGGATCACCGCCCACTGCCAATGCCCGCCGCCACTGACGACGGCACGATTGAGGACATAGGTGAGCGTGAAGAACAGCGCCGAAATCAGCGCGATCGTCACCGCCTTGAGGGCATGGGAACGCATGGACAGCCTTGCATGGAGCGAAGGCCGAGTGTGCCAGTGTCGCGCGGGTGCGTCAGCCCGTTTCGTTCAATTCGAGGAAGAGTTCCTGGAGTTCGCCGCCGATGACCTGGCCGCCAACGGAAAGCGTTACATCGCCGTCGACGCCCGAGACCGGACAGCATCCATCGACGATGCCGAGGATGTTCGCGGTGGTGTCGACCATGACGTTGGCGATCACTTCGATAAGGGTGTCCTTGCCCTCGTCGTCGAGCGTATTGAACATGGTGAGCGCACGAATCCACAGCGGATCCACCGCCCGGTCTACGGGCGTGGTGCGGAACATCTCGTTGTAGACCGCGAGATTGTCGCGGACCACGGCGTTCTGGATGGCCTGGACAAAGTGGTCGGGAGACATGGGGCTGCCACCTGATAAGGAGACGGTTAAGTGATGCACCCTATGTGTGGGAGGACAGCCCCCGGGTCAATGGGGGCGTGTCGTCGGCCTTCAGTAATGCTCCCGTCCCGCGCGCCGAGGGCAACGCGACGCCGGTACGTAGCCCGGCCAGATCGCATCGTAGAAGTAGCGTTCGAGCGCCGAAGGTGGCTCGTAGGGCCGTCCGGCTGCCGGGATGAGCTTTCGCAGCCGCGCCTCATTGTGTTCCGCCCAACGCATCACCATGCGCTGCATGAGCGAGACGCCCTTCAAGGTGGTGCCCTGCCCGCGCCGCGGCCCATAGCGCCAGCGGACGACCCAGTTGCCGTCCTGCGGGCTGACGCGGGCAAACGCCCGCGACGTCCCTTCCAGGATCGCGTACTGCCGTTCCCCCATCTGGACCCAGTGAACCATCGCCATGGGCCGAGGTTAGGCCGGGCGCGTCTCACGGATGTGGACAGAGCGGCAGCCATACCCGAGGTATATCGGGCAAGTTTCTGACCCTGCCCGATTTCCCGCGTCTCAGTGGCTTGGCGGAAACCAGACCTTCACGATCTGGCCCTCACGCACCTCGTAAATCGCCGCCAGATCCGGCGCGCGCTTTCCCGAGGGCAAGCCAATCACATGCTCCTTGTCGATCACGGTAGGGCCGGTCAGGGTGCGGCGCACGATCCGCACACCCATCTCCTTTGGCATGGTCCGGAGAAAGGCGAATCCCTCGAGGATTTCCGCCCTGCCCCGGATCACCGGATGCGAAGCATCGAGGTACACCATCTCGACGTTTTCCGCGTAACAACTGGCGAACGCCTCGACGTTATGCGCGTTGTAGTACGCGAACTGCGCATCGACCACGGCGGACGGGGTCGGCTCGACGCCAGGTGCGAGGCAAGCGGCGTACGAAGGCGTTGCCGCGATGACAAGCGCCCCGCAAAAGAACAGCGCACACCTGGTCATTTCGCGGCATCCAGGATCACCGAATAAAGCATCGCGTTGATCTTCCAGCCGTCGTCGGTACGAACCACCTGCCAGGTTTCGTTGCCGTGATTGGTCGGCTTGCCGTCGAGCAGGAAGACGTAGTCGAAGTACACAGAGCCGACGATGCCATCGGTATCGATCCGAACATTGTCGAACTTCTCTTCGATGGCATGGCTGGTGCTGCCGACAAACTTCGTGAAACCCTTATAGGCGCCT
This sequence comes from Luteibacter sp. P4_D7_3, assembly GCF_056401735.1. Lineage (NCBI taxonomy): Bacteria > Pseudomonadati > Pseudomonadota > Gammaproteobacteria > Lysobacterales > Rhodanobacteraceae > Luteibacter > Luteibacter sp. P4_D7_3. The sequence continues at coordinate 870 of NZ_JBFUIT010000408.1, read as the reverse complement.
GGTTCAGGCCGGACGCGTTTGGCATCGGGTCTCTTCATGCGCGTCTTCTCGAGCGACGCTTGATCGAGACCAGAGAACCAGCTGGTGTTCTCCGGAACGAAGAGCGTGTCGAGCTTTGCGCCGTCCCTCGCAATGATCGCAGCCTTGAATGTATCGACAAGCTGTTTGATTTCCGATGTTGTCGTCGAGGAAGCGGATGTCGCAGCGTGAGCGCATGGGGTCGCACAGAGTGAGATGGCGAGCATTACGTAGCTACGAGCAAGCATACCGAGTGTCCTTGATAGTGGAGCTTGCAGCCTAGACACACGATTGCGGGCATTCCACGCCGCTGCGGCAAAACGGTCGTCCCGTGCGCCGGGCCGTTCGGGTCGAGCTTTCAGGGCGCCGCCAGGTACCAGCTTACGATCCGACGGAGCTCTTCCAGACTCAGGGGCAGGTCCCCGTGACGATCGCCCATCGCCTGGTCAAGCTTCGACCGACTAAACTGCCAGTCCGTGTTTGCGAAAGGCATTCGCGGCTCCATACCGGCCACCACGACTTTTTCCAGCTCAGTCTCCGGCGGAGAAAAACGGATCGCGACGCCGCACAACCGTCCGATTTCCGTCACGACCTCACCCATCGACATGCCACCGCCGCCTGAGCAGTTGAAAATCTCCAGAGGCTTTGTCGCCTGTGGCCGGACAGTCAACGTGACGGCTTGTTCGACGAGCCGATCGACAGAAAGGAGATCGGGACGACTCGTGCTCGTCAGGGGTAAGTTGCATGACTTCTGCGTGCCGGCGGCGATCATCTTTATCGCCTCCACGAACATGTACAGTCCGAACCCATTCCTGACGGTCCAACCCGTCACTCGGTGGCCCACGACGATAG
>NZ_JBFUIT010000407.1:0-2990 GCF_056401735.1 Luteibacter sp. P4_D7_3 | reverse complement strand
GAAGATCGCGGCGCCATGAAGGCAGGTCGCTGGCCAGGTCGACGCCCTCGCCGTAGCTGTCCCAGTTTCGCTTCGACGCGCCGGTGATGAAGCCCGCTTCGGCCAGCTCCCTTGCCTGCGTAAAGAAGGGAACACGCGCCTCATCGAGAGCGATGCGCACGCCGCTGCCGCGCGCCATTTCCATGGCGTGGCCGAGCAACCCGAAGCCGGTGACATCCGTGATCGCATGCACGTCCTCATCCTTGCCCAGCTCATGCCCGATGCGGTTGAGCAGCGTGGTCGAGGCAATCATCTCGTCATAGGCGTCCTGCGGAAGCGACTGCTTCTTGAACGCGGCAGAGTAGATCCCCACCCCGATTGCCTTGGTCAGGATGAGTACGTCACCCGGTTTCGCGCCCGTGTTGCGGCGTACGTTGGACGGGGTGCACAAGCCAATCGCTGCGAGCCCGTAGATCGGCTCGGCCGAATCGATCGAATGGCCACCCGCGATCGGAATACCTGCCTCGGCGCAGACCGCTTCGCCACCGGCAAGGATGGCGCGCACGGTCTCGATGTCGACCTTGCCCAATGGCATGCCGAGAATGGCGAGCGCCATGATCGGCTTGCCGCCCATCGCATAGACGTCGGAGAGCGCATTGGCGCCGGCGATCCGGCCGAAATCGTGGGGATCGTCGACCACCGGCATGAAGAAGTCCGTCGTGGCGATCACGCAGGTATGGTCGTCCACCTGCCACACCGCCGCGTCGTCACTGGATTCGGTACCCACGAGCAACTGGGCGAACGGCATTGTCGCCGGCTTGTCGGCGAGTAATTGCCGGAGCACCGACGGTGAGAGCTTGCAGCCACAACCGCCGCCATGGGCAAGTTCAGTCAAACGGGTACAAGTCATGGAAAGCTCCACCAAAGTTGCGCTGGCGCGACGGAGGGGTCATGCGGCAGGATAACCATAGACGATTTTCGGGGGGATGCCATGTCCGTCGCTCTGCGTAGCGCCCGTACCGTGCGCTGGTCCGTCTTCCTGTTGCTGGCTGTCGTCGGCCTCTTCTACGTGAAGTGGTTTCCGTACTACGGCCGCGCCTTCGACGCCGCAGCGAACCATTCCATCGGCAAGTCCATCCTGATGGGCGACGCATCCAGCGCGCCCGACCCGTCTTTGAGTGCAGCCCTCGGCTATGCCGTTGCTTACGGGAAAGCCATCTGGAAGGCCATGGTGCTCGGCCTGCTGCTCGGTTCCGGCATCCAGGCCCTGATCCCGTCGAATTGGGTTCAACGTGCCCTGGGCAAGCCAGGCTTTGCCGGTACGGTAGCCGGTGGCCTCATGGGCATACCGGGCATGATGTGTACGTGTTGCGCCGCACCCGTGGTCGTGGGGCTCCGCAGGCAGCGGGCCGCCACAGGGCCGTCGGTCGCGTTCTGGCTGTCGAACACCATGCTCAATCCGGCGACACTGGTGTTCACCGGCTTCGTCCTCGGCTGGAACTGGACGCTGCTTCGCGTACTACTTAGCGTTCCGATGGTCTTCGGGCTGGGTTACCTCGCGAACCGGTTCATGATCAGGGACACGACGGCTCCGCTCGAGGCCTTGCCGACCGAAACCGAACACGAAGCCTCATCGCTGGCCGATGTGGGCCGCCGATGGGTCACGGTGTTCGCCCGCATGACGCTGCGATTGATCCCCGAATACATCGTGATCGTGCTGCTGCTCGGCGCCGCGCGCGCCTGGATGTTCCCGCACATCGGCCCGGAGATCGGCGAACAATGGTTCTGGATCGTCGCGCTGGCCGTGGCGGGCATGTTGTTCGTCATTCCCACCGCAGGTGAAGTACCCATCGTGCAGGCGATGCTCGTCCTCGGCATGGGGGCCGGACCTGCCGCGGCTTTGCTGATCACCCTGCCGCCGGTCAGTTTGCCCTCGATGGCGATGCTTGGCCGTTCCCTGCCCTGGCGCCTGCTCGTGTCGCTTGCGGCGGCGGTGGTGGGCTTTGGTGTGCTGGCCGGGCTGATAGCCTCGGGTCTCCAGATGCATTGATCTGCATTACGTCCGTACTTCGACCCATTGGCTGCGCCAGGCGGGCGCGTCGAACGGATCCGCGAAATACTGCGTCTCGTGCGCTACCTTGCCGTCGCGAAACTCCATGATGCTCACCGTGAAGGCGCGCTTGCCCTGGTAGGTGATGATGTACTCGGTCACCCACAGATGGTCCTGCCCGACGATACGCCGCACCTTGAACCCGGAGGGCTTACCGGGGTGATGGCTGCGAAGCGCCTGTAGGTTATGCCGCCCGTGAATCACCTCGCCTGACTGCGGATACTCGCAAACCGCATCATCATGGTAAATCTCGTGTTCGGCGAATTGATCGCCGCTGGCGGATGCCGCCCAGTGCTGGTCGATGGCCGATCGGATGCTCTGCTCGTTCATCCCGCACCTCCCGTGAATAGGCCTGGCTGCTTGTTCGCACGCTAGCACCTTCGCCCACAGCCGGACATCAACCGAAAGTATGTCCGGGTGGCACGCTACCGAGTCGCCTGCGGAGCGATACTGCAGAGGTCTGTCGAAGAGGTCCCCCGAATGAACACCCTCGCTTTCTTTGCCGCCGGCATGATCATGACCGCCACGTCGAGCGCAGCCACGCTACCGTCCAGTCATGCGACGACCACCTACCATCGCGTTACCGTCGACGGCGTCGGCGTGTTCTATCGCGAGGCCGGACCCAGGGATGCGCCGACGCTGGTGCTGTTGCATGGCTTCCCGTCGTCGTCTCGCCAGTTCGACAGCCTTATTCCGTTACTTGCCACGCGCTACCACCTGATCGCGCCGGACTATCCCGGTTTCGGTCAGAGCGACGCACCGGATCCGTCGACGTACGCCTATACGTTCGATCATCTCGCCGAGACGACGAATGGACTTCTCGAACAACTCGGCCTGAAAAAATACTCGCTGTACCTGCATGATTACGGCGGTCCCGTCGGTTTTCGGATCATGGTGAAGC
>NZ_JBFUIT010000406.1:0-2995 GCF_056401735.1 Luteibacter sp. P4_D7_3 | reverse complement strand
CCCTCGATACGGTTGATCGCCATCGACTCATCGACCGTGCGGGCAAAATGCACCTGCGGCGCGGTGAACGGGTCTTCCTGGACCAGCCGACCGCGAAATGCGTCGCTAAGCGCTTCCGGGTGTCGACGAAACACCTCCGTCGCCGAGATGGCCATGGGCGAGTCAAGGAACACCGGCGTGCCTGCAGGGATCGTACCGCCCCGCATGGCCTGATGCAGGCAATACAGGATGTCTTGCGCCCGTTCCAGGGCAAACGTGGGAATGATCACGTTCCCATGCCCCCGCAACGTGCTCGTGATCGCGCCGAGGAACTCGTCGCGGCTGGCGGCGAAATCGCGGTGGGCCCGGTCACCGTAGGTGGTTTCCATCACCACGATATCCGCCTCCGGCGCCGGGGTGAGGGGCCGCAGGATGTCGCTCCCGCGGTGGCCCAGATCGCCCGAAAAGACCATCCGCCGCTGCGTTACGCCGTCGTCCAGCTCGAGCAAGATGCTTGCCGACCCGAGGATATGTCCGGCGTCCAAGAACGTCGCCCGTACCCCCGGTGCGATGTCGCACGGCTCGCCGTAAGCAACCACGCGGTCGAACGCCTCCATCGCGTGAAACGCATCATCGATGGTCGATACCGGGGTGGCGTGCGCACTGCCGCGCGCGGCGGCCCGGCGAGCCTCTTCTTCCTGAAGCGCGGCGGCATCCATCAACACGATGCGAGCCAAATCCCGGCTAGCTGAAGTGGTCACGATCGACCCACGGAAGCCGTCACGGACCAGTTTCGGCAGCCGCCCGCAATGGTCCAGATGCGCGTGCGTCAAGAGCACCGCGTCGATCGAGTGAGGGTCGAACAGGAACCCGTTCACGTTGGCTGCGCTGGCATCCCGATCGCCCTGAAACAATCCGCAGTCGACCAGGATGCGGGTCTCCCCGCACTGAACAAGGTGACAGGAGCCGGTCACACCCCGAGCGGCGCCATAGCAGGTATAGATGATCATGAAAGCGTCAGGGAGTGGATCACGAGCGTCGCGTCGTCCGGATCCGACGCACGCGTAAACCCGAGATAGCTGGCCAGGTCGCGCATGCCGTCGTTCTCGGCCAGGTCCACCGAGTAGAGCGTATGGAAGCCCTCCTTGCGTGCCACGTCGATCAGATGACGCATCAGGATCACCGCAAGGCCGCGATGGCGCCAGTCGTCTGCCACGGCCACCGCGCACTCGCATCGGTCGCCCGTCTTACCTGCGCCATAGCGACTGATACCGACCTCGCGCAACTCGCCGTCATCGTGGGTCAACGCCACAAAGGCCATCGTGCGGTGGTGATCAATCGACATCAATTGATCCAGCAGCGCTGGAGAGGCTTCGTGGACTTCACCAAGAAAGCGGTTTCGCTGCGACCGTGCCGAGAGGCGCCGGATGAAAGCCTGCTCGCGTTCGCGATCATCGGGGCGTAGCGGCCTGATGAGCACCGGGGTGCCGTCGTCGAGCGCCTCGATCCAGTGGTCGCCCTGGATGGCGGGGAAGGCAGGGTTGTGAGGGGAAGCAGTATGGGTGGATGTCGACATGACGTTCTCCGGATCAATTGCATCTGCATAAGCCACGGAATCCGTGACCGGATGAACCACGATCAGGCGTTGAAACCGAGCACGACACGACCTTCCACGGCACCACGCTCGAGCCGCGCAAACACGTCGTTGATGTCCTCAAGCACACCATGCTCAACATGGGCGCGAACCTTGCCACGCAACGCAAACTCCATCGCTTCGCGCAGATCGTTCCGAGTACCTACGATCGAGCCGCGCACGGTGATGCGGTTGAGCACGATGTCGAAGATCGGTGCTGCGAAACTGCCGGGTGGTAAGCCCAAGAGTGCAACCGTGCCGCGACGCCGGACCATGCCCAACGCCTGAGAAAAAGCGGTGGGCGACACGGCTGTGACAAGAACTCCATGGGCCCCGCCGCCGGTCGCGCGGTGAACCTCCGCTGTGACGTTCTCGTCCCGACCGTCCAGAGCYACCTCCGCGCCCAGTTCGCGGGCGAGTACCAGCTTGTCGGCGCTGACGTCGATGGCGACGACACGCAGCCCCATCGCGATGGCGTATTGCACGGCCAGGTGACCGAGGCCACCGATGCCAGAGATCGCCACCCATTGGCCCGGTCGCGCTTCGGTCTCAAGCAGTCCCTTGTAAGTTGTCACCCCCGCGCAGAGGATCGGTGCCAAAGCCATCGGGTCCGCCACGCGCGGCAGTGGCAGGACGTGTGACGCCGCCCCGATGGCATATTCGGCGAACGTGCCATTCACGCTGTAACCGCTGTTGTGTTGATCGGCGCATAGCGTTTCCCACCCGCCGGCGCAGTACTCGCAGTGGCCACACGCATCGTGCAACCACGCGATACCAACGCGATCTCCGCGGGCGAGGCCAGTCACGCCGGCCCCGGTCTCCACGATGATGCCGATGCCCTCGTGGCCCGGAATGAACGGCAACGTGGGTTTGACCGGCCAGTCGCCTTGCGCGGCGTGCAAGTCCGTGTGGCACACGCCGGTGGCCTCCATGCGGATCAACACCTGGCCCGGACCAGGTGCAGGAATGGGTACCCGGGTTAGCTCCAGCGGCTCGCCAAAGCGGCGCACGACGGCCGCCCGCATCATCCCTTCGATCATGACGTGCTCCTAGTGCGCGAAGAGGACCGGAACGGTCGAGTCGAGAAACAACTCGCGCGTGGTGCCGCCAATGGCCCATTCGCGTAGCCGTCCATGCCCGTAACCGCCGGCAACGATCAGCTGTGCATGTCGCCGGCTGGCTTGGTCCAGCAAGGCGTGGCCAATCGACGTTCCACGCGAGGAGCAATGGATGAGATTGGCTCGCACGCCGTGACTATGCAGGTGCGTCAGCAGGCTCTCAACCGACCRTGCGGCCGGTTCCATGATGCTTGCCGGGGCGTCCACGACCACCACGTCGACCGCTTCGGCAGCCTCGAGCAGGGGCAAGGCATCGTGTACCGCC
>NZ_JBFUIT010000405.1:0-3055 GCF_056401735.1 Luteibacter sp. P4_D7_3 | reverse complement strand
CCTCACCGACAATCTCGACGGCAACATGCTTCCGGGTGGTTATTACTCGACGTCGCCCCCGGCGATCACTCGCGATCTCGTCATCATCGGTGGCCACGTCAGCGACAACTATTCCACGCATGAAGCATCGGGCGTCATTCGTGCCTTCGACGTGCACGACGGCCACCTCGTGTGGAACTGGGATGCCGGCAATCCGGACGAAACCACGCCACTGCCGGCAGGCCAGCACTACACGCGCAACTCCCCGAATGTGTGGTCGGTGATGAGCGTGGATGAAGGGCTGGGCCTCGTGTACCTGCCGATGGGCAACCAGACACCGGATACCTGGGGCGGCGATCGCACGGCCGGCGCGGAGAAGTACGCAGCCGGCGTGGTTGCACTCGACATCGCCACGGGCAAGGTGCGCTGGAACTACCAGTTCACCCACCATGATCTGTGGGACAAGGATGTCAGCGCCCAGCCGACCCTCGTCGATCTGAAAACGCCCTCCGGTGTACAGCCCGCCCTCATCTCGACCAGCAAACAGGGCAGCATCTACGTGCTGAACCGGCTGACCGGACAGCCGATCATCCCCATCGACGAAGTGCCGGTCGCCCAGGGCGCGGTGCAAGGCGATCACACCTCGCCGACGCAAGCCCGGTCGCAGCTCAACTACGATCCGCCGAAGCTGACCGAAGCAGACATGTGGGGCACCACGCCCTTCGATCAGGTGATGTGCCGCATCCGCTTCAAGTCCATGCGTTATGACGGGCCATACACGCCACCCGGCGTGACCGAGACCCTCATTCATCCCGGCAATGCGGGCGTCTTCGACTGGGGTGGCATTTCGGTCGATCCGGTTCGCCAGATCGCGTTCACCAATCCCAACTCGTTCGCGTTTGTGTTTCGTCTGGTCCCCGCGGCGGAAGTCGCACGTCGTGAGGCGTCGACCAACGAGAGTTCGGGCGTCCACCCCGATACGGGTGCACCGTACGGCGTCGAGATCTCCCCGCTTCTCAGCGCGCTCGRCATCCCGTGCCAGGCGCCGCCCTGGGGATGGGTGTCGGCGGTGGACCTGACCACGGGCAAGATCATCTGGAAACACAAGAACGGCACCACCCGTGACAGCGCGCCATTCGGCATTCCGCTGCCGCTCGGCGTGCCCGGTCAGGGTGGCACGCTCATCACGGCCGGTGGCATTGCGTTCTTCGGCGCGACGCTCGACTCCTATCTGCGCGCCTATGACGTCACCGATGGTCGCCAGCTCTGGAGTAGCCGACTGCCTGCGGGTGGCCAGGCGACACCGATGAGCTTCAAAGGTAAGGACGGCCGCCAGTACATCGTCATCATGGCCGGTGGCCATGGTTCGCTCGGAACAAAGATGGGTGATTCCGTGGTGGCGTACGCGCTACCCGCACAGTAAATACCCAAATTTGCAAATACACCCAAAATACCCCAACCTCCGCGGGATGCCATAAGGCGCGCCGTCGTCGATCGGAGGTTGGGGATGTTTGCTTTTCAAGGGCCGTTTGGCCGTCTTGCCGGGTATTCGGCAGCCGTGGGGCTGCTGGCCCTTTCCCTGCAGGCGCCGGCCGCATCGACACCCCCGCATGCACACACCATCACCTACGACCGCTACTCGCTGAGTATCGACGGCAAGCCGACCTACCTCTGGTCGGGATCCTTCCACTATTGGCGCCTGCCCTCGCCGGATCTGTGGGCCGATGTCCTGCAGAAGATGAAAGCCGCGGGCTTCAACGCCGTGGAAATCTACTTCGACTGGGGTTACCACTCGCCCAAACGCGGGGTCTATGACTTCTCGGGCATCCGCGATGTCGACCGTCTTCTGGACATGGCGCGGGACGCAGGCATTTACGTCATTGCCCGTCCGGGCCCGTACATCAACGCGGAAACCGACGCGGGCGGCTTTCCTGGCTGGCTGGTCACGACCGCCGGCAAGCCCCGGTCCACCGCACCGGACTACACCGCCGCCTATCGCGAGTGGATGACGCAGATCGATCGGATCCTCGCGCGTCATCAGTTCACCGATGGCCGTGGCACCGTGCTGCTTTATCAGGTCGAGAACGAGCTTTACGACGATTCCGCGGATAGCCGCCGCTACATGCAGGACATCGAAGACAAGGCGCACGCCGATGGCATCACCGTGCCACTGATCGGCAACCACAACGATAACTTCTTCACTGGCGTCGGCGCCGTCGACATGCCCGGCTACGACTCCTATCCGGCGGACTTCGACTGCACGCGTCCCGAGCGCTGGAACGGTGTGTACGACTTTGCAAGCGAACGAAAGCGCCTGACTCACTCGCCGTTGCTCTTCCCGGAATTCCAGGGAGGCGCGTTCGACGTCTGGGGTGGTCCCGGCTATGAAGCCTGCCGCAAGCTCACCGGCCCGGACTTCGAGCGCGTGTTCTACGAGTCGAACATCGCCGCCGGCTCGACCATGCAGAACTTCTACATGACCTACGGCGGGATCAATTGGGGCTGGCTGTCGTCGCCGGGCGTTTACACTTCGTACGACTACGGCGCACCGATCACGGCAAACCGGATTCTCACCAACAAGTACGACCAGCAGAAGCTCATCGGTTACATGACGCAGGCCGTCGCGCCGCTCGCGCGGACCGATGCCGTCGCGACATCAGTGCCGGACAACCCGCGCCTTCGCGTCAACGCCCGCGTCAATCCGGAGGACGGCACTCGCTTCTACATCCTGCGGCACGCCGACGCGACGGATACATCGAACGACACCACGCACCTCCGCGTCACCCTGGGCAAGACGGGCGATACGACGATTCCACAGCAGGCGGGCACCGCGATCCGTATCAACGGCCGCGATTCGAAGATGCTTCTCGCCAACTACCGCTTCGGCAGGCAGGACCTGGCGTATTCGACGTCCGAGCTGATGACGCAGCTGCGCGTGGGCGACCGCGATGTCGCGCTGCTTTACGGCCGGCACGATGAAGACGGTGAAACGGTGTTGCGCTATTCGACCGAGCCCACGACACGCGTGATCGATGGCAACGTCACCGCGCACTGGGACGCGGCCACGCATATGCTC
>NZ_JBFUIT010000404.1:0-3058 GCF_056401735.1 Luteibacter sp. P4_D7_3 | reverse complement strand
CGAGGAAGCCATGGCGCCCGGGAGTCCTGCCTTGCGCGTCGAGGTCGACCGGTATACCTAAATAAAGCGGACCCGATCGATGGAATCCGTGCGCGTCATCGCAGCATGGCTCGTCGGCGCGTGCGCGGTAGGGCGCGAGGCACACGGCGATGCCGAGCAGCATGGCAAGCATTGATAGCCGCTGGTTCACGGCAGCAAGCTTGCTGGCGAGAGGTCTACGATCGTGCCATCCGGCTGCACCATTCGGATCGCATGGAATCCGGCGACTGAGACGGGCTGGCGAAGCCATTCCTCAAGCGCCATGGTAAAGCCGTGTGGGAGGGAGCTGGTCTTGACGTCGCGGGACCATACCAACAACGCGGGACTCATCGGTGCCTTGGGATCCTTGTAGTAGAAATGCACAAGGGCACCCACGACCACGCCGTCGCTCGATGCCCAGACCATGCCTTTTTCCTGACAGGATCCGGGACGGCAGGAAGCAACCACCATCGAGCCATCGGCGCGTTCAATGGGACGTCCCTGCGACGTGGTGGCGGCTACGGCATAGCGGAGCGGCTCCGGCGCGTCGTCGTCACTCATGCCGAGATAGAGATCTACCTTGGGCACGTGCGCATCGAGCAGGCTACGCCAGCCGGCGGTCAATGCGCCCACATAGGTATGGGAACGGGCCGCTTCAGTAAGTACGCCCGTCGTTGAAGGGCGCACGGGCGCGTCACCAGCGTGAAGTGCATGGCATGTCATGAGGCCCACCGCAAAGATGCAGCAGATTTGTCGGCGCATCCGCATGCCTTCGATATGGAGACTCAATCCCTTGCCCGTCTGGACCTGCCGCAGCATCGCGGTTGCGATGCCCCCTGTACGGTGGTCTGTTCGCAAAATCTAGCGTAGCCACTGCGGATGGGCAAGGCAAAGTTGCGGATGAACAAGTGCCTGATATAGACTCCAACATGTACGCAAAGATGTACATGTTGGAGTAGCCCATGCGGACCATCAATTTCACCGACGCCAGAAGCAACCTCAAGGAGGTGCTCGACACGGTGGCGACCGATCACGACATCACTCTTATCAAGCGTCGTGACGCTGAAGATGCCGTCGTGATGTCTGTGAGCGACTACAACTCGCTGCAGGAGACGCTGTATCTGTTCAGCAGCGCCGCCAACGCCATCCGATTGCAGAACGCCATGGCCGAGGCCGACACGTCGCTGCCGGCGGACGCACGCATACTAGGTCCGGATGGCGTTTAAAAGGGAAGCCTGATGGCGGTGCGTAAGGAGAGGGAAGATCTTTGGTGGACGAGCCAGGCGTGGGAGGACTACCGCTACTGGCAAGAGCACGTCCCCACGAATGTCGACGCCGTAAACACCTTGATCGAAAACATCCGGCGCACGCCGTGGACCGGGCTTGGTAAGCCCGAGCCCCTAAAAGGTGAGTGGAAAGGTTGGTGGTCTCGCCGGATCACGCTGGAACATCGCCTCGTCTACCGCCTCTTCGACATGGACAAACCCGCGAAAGGGCAGGCTCGGCCGCAGAAGATCACGGTGATCCAGGTCGCCCAGTGCCGATACCACTACACGCGGTAAATCCCTTCGGTTGGCTCAAGCCACCTCAAGCACGAACTCGACGATCACCGGCATCCCCAGTGGCGCGCTGCCAAGCCCGGAAACCAGGCGGACGGGAAGCTTCTCCTTGCCGAAGAGTCTCTCCATCAAATCCGTAGCGCCATCCGCAACCTTCGGATGCTCGATGAACTCCGGCGTCGTCAACATGTAAACGGCGACCTTGATCACGCGGGTGACCTGATCGAGCGACCCCAGGAACTCCCGAGCGGCGGCCAATCCGCTGAGCATGGCCTGCTCTGCCGCTTCCTCGCCTTGTTCCGTCGTCAGGTCCGCACCGATCCGTCCACGTACTCGCGGCTCGTGTCCCCATACCGGAACCATGCCGCTGAAGTAGACGAGGTTGCCGGTACGCACGGCTTCCACATAGGAGCCGAACGGCGACGGCGGGGGAGGGAGGACGATGCCCGATTCGGCGAGCCGTTGTTCCGCGCTCATGCCGTTGGCAGCAGTGTTCATTGCCTCTCCCAAGGTGGCCGTCACCGTTAGGAAGATAAGTTTCCGCCAAACCCCGCCTGTGTCTTGCACCCACTATCCGCGTTGCCTGCCGCAGGAACCGACGGATCGGCGGTGGCTCCTACTGACCTGCGCCGACACGAATCAGGGTGGCGCCATGCCGGGGAAGCGTCGTGACGAACGGGCTACCCGTATCGATGGCCGTGTGTTGCCAGAGATCACGGGCCTGAGCTGATTTGCTGAAGCGGCTTCCCAGCGTCTGCCAGGACAGCCGAGCCGTCGCCTTCTCCCCGCGATTGAAGAAACCCACGACCACTGACCCATCCGCCATATCGCGCACGAGCACCTCAACGTCGCCCTGGCGTTCAAGGCGCCGCGCCGGACGTCCGGCCGAATCCTGATCAACGGCGATCACCTCGCGATTGAGCAGGATGTCCCGCGTCGCGGGATCCATCGTGCGCAGGTCGTTGCCGGCGAGCAGAGGTGCCGGGAGCATCGACCACAAGCTCATCTGCGTCCGGTACTCATCCGTGCTCATGCCGCCGTTGCCGATCTCCAGCATGTCGGGGTCCGACCAGTGACCCGGGCCGGACCATGCGCTGAGATCGAGCTGACGAAAGCCGCGCTGCGACATGGACTCCCAGTTATCGCTGATATCCGGCGTGGTGCGCCAAAGGTTGGCGCCGGTCTGCGGTCCCCATCGCCAGATGTCGAAATCGCCGGACTGCGAGAGGCTGTAGACCACGGGTCGGCCCGCCGCGCGAAGGGCCGCGCCCATCTTGCGGAAGAGCATCTCCTGGTTGCGCTGGGTGACCGGGTAGATGTCACGGGCGCCGCAGTAGTCATACTTCAGATAGTCGACGCCCCAGGCAGCAAACTGGCGCGCATCCTGGTCTTCGTGACCGTGACTGCCGACGAAGCCGGCGCAGGTTTTCGCCCCCGGTGACGAGTAGATGCCGAGCTTGAGCCCGCGCGAGTGCACGTAG
>NZ_JBFUIT010000403.1:0-3069 GCF_056401735.1 Luteibacter sp. P4_D7_3 | reverse complement strand
GCATGTACGAGCGTGAGGCACGGCTGACCTCGTTGCATGGCCGCTATCTCGAAACCCGGCGTGGGCAGGACAAGATGTTCACTATCGGCTCCGGTGGCGGTGTGGCCGCCTCGGGCGCAGGCTGGCGCAGCGAGCCAATGATTCTCGTGGAGGGCATTTTCGATGTCTTGTCGCTGGCGGTATGCGGCTGGGACAGCGTCGCCACGGTCGGACGTTGGGCGCCGTGGCTCCCAGAGGCCTGCTCGGGGCGCAGCGTGTGGTTGGCTTTCGACGCCAATGCGCCCGGCGAACGAGAGGTGGCGCACTACATCCGGCACTTGCGGCGCTCGACGACGCACCGACTGTTGCCGCCAGCTCATTGCAAGGATTGGAACACGGCGCTGATCAAGCGCGGTCCGGCTGCCCTTACCCGCTGGCTCCGTGAAAGCCTCCAGGCCCGTGCTACAACTAGCTGATGAGCGATTCCTCCCGTCCYGAAATCTACGTAAGTACCGACGTCGAAGTCGACGGCCCGATTCCCGGCCCGCATTCAATGCTCAGCTTCGCATCGGCCGCCTATACCGCTGACAAGACGCTCCTGGGTACGTTTACGGCAAACCTCGAATTGCTGCCCGACGCGAAGGGCCACCCCGACACGCTGGCATGGTGGGACAACCACCCCGAAGCCTGGCAGGCGACGCGTCATGAACCTCGCTCCCCTCAGGCAGCCATGACGGAATACGCCGAATGGCTGGAGGCGCTGCCAGGATCGCCCGTGTTCGTTGGCTACCCGGCGGCGTTCGATTTCATGTTCGTGTACTGGTACCTGATCCGCTTTGCCGGGCGCAGCCCTTTCAGCTTTTCCGCACTCGACATCAAGACCATGGCCATGGTGCTGCTACGCAAGGACTATCGGCGAAGCACCAAGAATGCCATGCCCCGGCGCTGGTTCGACGAACTGCCACACAACCACGTCGCGCTCGACGACGCGCTCGAACAGGGAGCACTGTTCTGCAACATGCTTAGCGAGATACGAAGACGCTGACATGAAACTGCGGCTACCCGCCATGGTCTGCTTCCGCGATGCCCTCAGTCCTTGAATATCGCCGGCGTACCCACCCAGATCATGCGTACTACGGACTTCCCTGCATTGCGCATGCTGTACGGGTGCCGCTGGTCGAAGTGCGCGCTGTCGCCGGCGTTCAGGACGAATTTCTTCCGGCCAACCGTCATTTCGAGTGCGCCGCTCAGGATGTACCAGAAGCCCTCCCCTTCCCGATGGATTGTGGGCGCTACCAGGCCGGGCGGTACGGTCAGCCGGAGCGCTTCCATCTTTCGCTCGGCATGCCGACCGCTCAGGCGCTCGTAGACCACCGGCGATTCCAGGTCGATCCGGTCGTGCTCGTCGGCCCGGCAGACGATCTGCCCCGGCGTGGGAACGGCGACGAAGTAGTCGACATCGACATGCAGCGCCTGGGCGATGGCCTCCAGTGACAGCAGCGACGGGTGCGCAAGGTTCCTCTCGACCTGCGAGAGAAACGGTATGGAGAGGCCCGAGCTATTGGCGAGGCCTTGCAGGGTGAGCCCCAGGCCGCGTCGTCGGTCACGAATCGCGGAGCCGATGCTGAGCCCCGCTGCTTTATCCGGCGTCGCCTGTGCGGCCGCCATCGTTACGAGCTGTGGTCGCTGCTGATAAGCCATCGCGTGCCGACCTTGTGGAACAGCAGCGTCGTGATTCCCGACACCTCGGCGCCGGCGTCCGGCTTGAGGTGGTAGCGACCGACCACGAAGGCGTACTGGGAACCAAGCGGCTTGACGTCGATCAACTCCAGGGTGAGCTTGCCGAAGCTGGCGCCGGGCTTCTGGAAGCGCGAGGCATACATCGCTTCGATCGCATCGTAGCCCACGATGGTGCCGCTCGAGCTCACGTAGCGGGTGCCCGGGGCTCGCTCGTAGCATTCCATGAAGGTCTTCAGGTCACCGGCCGACCACGCCGCGGCGCTGGCGTCGAGCGCGTGCTTGATGGCTTGGGAGGGCGGCACGGCGGGCGCTTCAGCCGACACGGCGGCAGTTGTCGCCACTGCGCTCAGCGCGCAGAACAGAACGGACATCGTTTTCATGGCACCCCTGGAGCATCGGATAAGTAGCTCTTCCGCCGGTGGCGACCAGCAAAGCGGACGGCATCGGTCGGGACCCTTTTAGGCGGCTAATTGCGATTGCAACCTGATCGTAACGTAAAAGCTTGACGCCATCAAAACTTTTTGATCTGATCGGAATCAAGGACGATGCACCGCAGCAATCGCGGTTCAGACGGCTAGACATCCGGTGCCAGGGTAACCAGGGCGCAGCCGGTCAGGGACCTCCGGCATCAACCGAGCAAGGGCCGTCGCCCATGGGTCAGTCCATGGCTTCGACGTCCAGGGGCAAAGCACACGAACTCAAGAACACGCTCTCATTGAAGAGCGTGCGGGAAAGGTATGTACGTTTATTTCGGGGGAGTCCCATGAACCAAGATCTCAAGCGCACACTTCTCTACACAGCTTTGTTATCCGTGGCCCTGGCCTCAGGTGCTGCCAGCGCGCAGGACGCGACCACCTCCACGACCGCCGCCGACAAGAAAAAAGCCCAGGCATCCGACACGCCGCAGACCCTCGAAGGCATCACGGTCACTGCCGCCAAACGCGAGCAGGATATCCAGAAGGTGCCGATCAGCATGACCGCCCTGACCGGCGAACAGCTCGAGCGCCAGGGCGTGACCAGCCTCGTCGACCTGGCGCGCATCGCGCCGTCGCTGACCGTCGCTTCGTCAGGCCCCGGCGAGAATAACCTGATCATTCGTGGCATCTCGTCGAGCGCAGGCTCCGCCGCCACCGTCGGCTATTACCTCGACGACGTGCCTATCGCGGCATCGAGCAATGCCGCCCTGCTGTCGACGCGAGGCGTCATCGACCCTTCGATCTTCGACATCGACCGCGTCGAAGTGCTGCGCGGACCCCAGGGTACGATCTACGGATCCAGCTCCATGGGCGGTACGGTCAAGTACGTGACCGTCCAGCCGGACCTGGACTCCGTCGAGGCGCGCATCAAGAC
>NZ_JBFUIT010000402.1:0-3099 GCF_056401735.1 Luteibacter sp. P4_D7_3 | reverse complement strand
GGACAGGAATGAGGGAGTGTGGGGATTACCGTCAGGAAAGGAAAAGGGCTACTGCCCCAGCAACTCGCGAAGGCTCCAGGGGTCGTCGCCGGACTGGTCGGCGATGTCGTCCACCTTCCAGCCGCCGTTTTCGCGCACCAGCGTGTAGAAGAGCGTCGCCGAGCGCTTGCCGTTGCGGAAGGACACTTCCAGCTCGGCCCTGTTACCGAGGACGATCGGCGGGGAAAGCTGGACATTGCTGGCGACGCCATCCTGCCCCGCAAGGATCGGATCGAAATCCACCGCCTCGCCATTCGCCGTCAGGCTCTCGTTGAGCGCATCGGAAAAATAGGCGGAATAGGGCGAGGGCGCATCGTCCTCGGCCGGGTCGATCGTGTCGGCATAAAGCGATTTGATCAGCGCCTGCGGCGACTTGTAGACCCGCGCCTCGGCGCCGGCCGCAGCCAGCAGGGAAAACAGCAGTCCGAAAACGATGGCCGGCATGCGCATGGATGAGTCGTTCCCCGTTTGGACGTGATGGGATGTTTAGGGGATGGAGGGGTGGAAGGATAGAGGGGAGGAGAAGGAGGAGCTAGGGTGCAAGAGCCAGTGATCTCGAAGCTTTTAAAAGGGAGTGCTTTCATTATATCGAACTGATGTCGCGCTTGGACTAGAAGCCGAGTGAATTATGTGACGCCCAGAGTCTGCCTTCGACCGCTTAAACAAAATTGTACGGCAACTCAGTACAAGAGCTTGCGGGCCCGGGCGAGCTCGCGTAGGCAATTCAGATTGATCTCAGCGTTATAAAAGCCTTTAATATTGAAAGTCGAACTTATACTATTCCGCGTGCGGCTCGCTCATCACCTACCGCAGTTGCCAGTTCGGCCAGATAGCTGGGAACATCGTCATGAGCGCCCTTAGGATACTCAATGCAAAGTATATTATAGGTTCTTTTCATCGATCTATTAATTGATTTATGGTCTTGTCTGGATACTAAAGAATAGTGCCCGTGAGACGAATCAGAATGCATATTAATATCCTCAAGTATTATCTGCATGTCCGGATCTCCTAGGGAATACCCCAGGAACAGGACGGTATTTATTGTAAACAGGGACGACAATACCTGGAAAAATCCAGAATTTTCCCTTTTCGCCTTAAAGTAGGAAAATCTGTCCAAGACAAGGTCATTTAACTCCGTAACGCAACCGTGCATTTTTACTATAGTTCGGCCTGGGGAGCGTAGCTTATCTAGGAGGTCAGATGATGTATGCTTGCAAACATTATATGCCTGCATTCCACCACTAAAGTGTTCAAAATTCTTCTCAAGAAACTCATCGTAATTTGTCGTAACGATCGTTTTTAAATCGAGCTCAAGTATACTTCTGTATATTTCGTGATGAATCATTGGCCGTATTTGGAATTTATCGCGCATAAAGTCGTTAATTACTGCGCGATCAAGGCCATCAGAAATAATTTGAGCCGCGTCCAAAAGGTTGCCGGTTTTGATAAGGCCGGAGACAAATTTTTTCTCCGTCGCCTGTGAAAGGTTATCCTTTAATTCTGACAGCAAATTAGACCAGTTGGGCATAGCTGGACTCGCAGCTTTTGAGATGCCTGAACCGACAAAAACGAGGACACGGCGCTCCGCAATTTCGCGAACGAGGGGTTTCGGCCAAGTTACCATAATTAGAAAACCCTTACCGCTATTGCGTTAGCCAGGTTTCCAATAATATCTTTGTATGATGCGGACTGGCTAAATTGACTGCCCACCAGTCCGTCTTTCGCCTTTAGCGAAATAATCGGAGTATTTGCATTCTGAGCAAGCGGGATAAGGCTGTAAAGATTTGGCACATCTCCCAGGGGCGTGCCATCAAAATTAGAGAACTGAGCAAGATAATTCTTTACCTCCCCTGGAACATCCTCGAGTATTCTCTCGTAAGCTCGGGTCGGACGGCGAACGCCTTCTTTTGACTTGGCTATATACTGCTGAAGCGTGTAGCCTAGGTACCCCTTTTTAATTGAAATATCTCTTGATATGTTAAAACGCTCCAAGGCTCCTGGATTCAGTCTCTCTGATTGCTCCAAGGCGACTGTATAATAGTCGATCCATCCRACTATCCATCTCGAAATATTTCTCACACCAAGAAGACTAAAGGCATCGGCTCCAAGAGGAGTTATAAAATTATCACACGAAAGTAAAACGGACCGATTTAAGGCGCCGAGAGAAGGACTAACGTCAATAAAAGCAATATCATAGTTGCTTGATTGAGCCGAAAGATATGAACGTAACCAGTTCGTAATTCTAAAGCCGCCAGCTTTCCCACTAGGTATATCCGTCCAAGCTTGCGACAGTTGATCCTCGAAAAGCGAAAATCGAGGGTTTCCCGGCAGTAAGTCTACTCCAAATCTATTTCCTTTGTATGCTATGGGTTTTACGCTGCGATTAATGCTAGCATCCCCGTCAATTATTGGCTGAACTACATCCATTATAGTCTTTATTTTAGGCTCATCTTTATCGATGTCCTTTGGCCAATATAGATCAATGGTTTTCTCATCCCCAAGTATATACTGTGTTATGTTGCATTGCGGATCACAATCTACAACCAAGACCCGTTTTTTCATTTCTGTTGAAAAATAAGCAGCGATGTTACCCGTCAAGGTTGTCTTTCCAACTCCGCCTTTATTATTAAAAAACGAAACAATTTTCATCTCGTATAAGTCTCCGCACCGAGCAGCAACAACGCTAACGGTGGTAGAAAAATCCCCTGTAAGTAGCAAGCTTATTTTGGCCGGACTAATTTGCCCATATCCAGCGTCAAACAGTACCAGGTTACCGCCCCGGCCGCCCCGTCTTCCCCTTCGTCCGGCTCTTCCGTTTCTGCTCGCCGGCATCCTCATAACTTCCCGCGCCGACCTTGCCGCGCACGAGGGGGCGGGGGTCGTCGGTGGATCCTCGGGTCAATCCTCGGGTTGAACCCGAGGACGAGGATGACGGAGGGGAGGATGAGGATGATGGTTTTGGCGGCAGCTTGCCGGTGACCGGTTTTTCGGTGCGGCCGACGGTCATTTCGTCGAGGTCGTTCTTGCGGAACAGCGATGGCTTGGCGGGCTCGGCGATGT
>NZ_JBFUIT010000401.1:0-3566 GCF_056401735.1 Luteibacter sp. P4_D7_3 | reverse complement strand
CACGTGCACCGCATCCACCTTCGACAGCTCGAACACGAAGGCCGAGGCGATATGCGCCTGCTCGAACGCTGTCTGGCTGGTGAAGAACAGACGGGCCTGGCTGTAGTGATCGGCGAAGGTTTCGGCACGGACGCGCTCTCGCGTTCCTTCTTCCTGCACGGCGGCGCTGCGGAAACCGAGGGCGGGATCTTCGCGCGGCGAGTCGGCCTGCAACGAGCTCGGCTCATAGGCGACGCGTCCCTTGGGTACCTGCGTTTGCATGTGGCCGTCGCGCTGCTGGTTGGCGAAGGGGCACTTCGGCGCGTTGATGGGCAACTGGTGGAAGTTCGGCGAACCCAGGCGCGATAACTGCGTGTCGAGGTAGGAGAACAGGCGCCCCTGAAGCAGCGGGTCGTTGCTGAAGTCGATGCCGGGCACCAGGTGCGACGGACAGAACGCGACCTGCCTGGATCGCCTCGAACAGGTCGCGACGATGGAAGTCCGGGTCGGCGCCGGCGAGTTTCACTGCCTCGTCCCACACCGTCGATTGCAGGCCAAGCTTCGGCCGCCAGTGGAACTTGACGAAGGTGGACTTGCCCTTCGCATTCAGCAGGCGGAACGAATGGATGCCAAAGCCTTCCATCATGCGCAGCGAGCGCGGAATGGTCCGATCGGACATCGCCCACTGGATCATGTGCATCGACTCGGGCGTGAGGGAGATGAAATCCCAGAACGTGTCGTGCGCGCTCGCCGCCTGCGGGAAGCCGCGGTCGGGTTCCATCTTTACGGCATGAATCAGGTCGGGAAACTTGATCGCGTCCTGGATGAAGAACACCGGGATGTTGTTGCCAACCAGGTCCCAGTTGCCCTCCTTCGTGTAGAGCTTCACGGCGAAGCCACGCACGTCGCGCGGGGTGTCCACCGAGCCCGAGCCACCGGCGACCGTGGAGAACCGCGTGAACAACGGTGTGCGCTCGCCGACCTCGGTAAGGACACGAGCGGTGGTGTACTCGGCCAGCGAGGCTGTCAGCTCGAAGAAGCCGTGCGCCGCCGAACCGCGCGCGTGCACGATGCGCTCCGGAATGCGCTCATGGTCGAAGTGGGTGATCTTCTCGCGAAGGATGAAATCTTCCAACAGCGTGGGACCGCGGGCGTTGGCTTTCAGCGAGTTCTGGTTGTCTCCGATCACCAGGCCCTGGTTCGTCGTCAGCGGTGCATGCTCGCCACCGGCCGTCTGGTGGAGTTCATCCCCTTGGCCACGTCGGTCTTTCGGCAGTCCTGCAGTGTTGTTCTGAGCGGCAGCGTTTGCCGCCGACGGGGCTTTCTTGGCCATGGCACACCTCGGCTTGGTCGGGCGCCTAACATGCACTACGTGCCGTCAAAGCAGCCTTCACCGGTGTGAACTCGCCGATAGCTGTCACATCGTACGGTTGCGCCCTGCCGCTTTCGCCCGGTACACCGCCTCGTCGGCGAGGTTCAGCAACGTTTCCGCGCTCACCGGGTTCGGCGCGCAATGCGTGGCGATGCCCGCACTGATCGTTACCAGGCCGTCGATGCCGTGACGGTTGGCGATGCCTAGGGTGTAGACATCCTGCCGAACCGTTTCAATGATGCCCAACGCCTCGCTGGCATCGATGCCGGGCAACACGACGACGAACTCCTCACCGCCATACCGCGCCACGACCGAGCCTGGTACGACCGTCAACGCCGCACGCAAGGTCTGGGCGACGAGGGTAAGGCATGCATCGCCGGCGAGGTGGCCATAGGCGTCGTTGAAGCCTTTGAACCGATCCACATCGAGCATCGCCAGGCTGACGCAGGGCTTCTCATCGTCGGTGCGATCGAGCGCACGCCTGAGCGCCAGGAACAGGCCGCGACGATTCTGCAGGCCAGTCAGCTCGTCATGGTTGGCCGTGTACTGGAGGCCGCGCCTTAAGAGGCGCAGCTCGTCTTCCACGGCCAGGTGATAGCCGATCACGATCGCGTTGCGCGCCGCGTAGACGGTCAAGGCCACGGCGAGGATGACCATGGCAAGCACCGGCTGGGATTTCAACAGGAAGAACACCAGAGCGCATAAGGCCAGGCAGAGCACGAACGGGCTGACGCTGCCGGACAGGTAGATGGCAGTGCGTGAGGGCCGATAGCCGCGAAGCCAGCCGATACTCCTGCGGCTGACGAGCACACCGAGCACCAGGAGCGGAATTGAAAGGAGCAGTTCAGGCAGGTAGGACTCGGTGAGCGACAGCAAGCGGTTGTGCGCCGCGGCGCAGATGCCATCCACCCACGCGAACGTCGCCAGCACGAAGAAGAACCGGCGTTCGTCCTTGCGACGTGTGCCGAGCAGGCGGATGGTGGCGAACAGGGCGACGAAGGCATCGAGGCCGTCGAACAGCAGGATGAGGAACGAGGCCGAAGCAGCCGGCGAAGATGGATCGACGGCATGATGCAAGGTCACGTAGAACATCGCCGCCAGCGCGATGGCCAGCAGCGTATCCGCTGCCGTCGTCCAGCGGAACATCGGTCCCGTCGGGTTGTACGTCGCTGCCGCGATCATCAGCAGGCTCGCCGTGCAGAAATAGAAGCTGGGATCGACCATCACCAGCGTGCCTTCGGCATTCAGGAGCGAATCCGCGAACAACAGGGCCAGTGCCGTCGTTTTCGACAGGATGGCGCCGAACAGGATCCACCACAGCGGCTTGTTGTGCTCCACCGCCTGGATGCTGCGGCGCCAGCAGAGGTACAACGCCAGCACGGCGATGACGAGCACCGCCGCATAACTCCAGCTCAGGGTCCGCACGGTGACGAACATCGCGATGCCCGCGTGCACACCCAGGAGCAACGCCGACACGCGGGGTGTCCAGCGCTGGGTTATCAAGTGAGCATCACGACTTTGCCGATCGCTCCGCGGCTCTCCAGGAACGCGTGTGCTTTGCCGCCATCGCGCAGGGGAAACGTGCCGGCGATCGTCGGAACCAGCGAGCCTTTGCGGATAAGAGCGAACAGTTCAGAGGCGCGCTGCCTGCGCACCTCGGCGTTGACGAGCACGTTCCATAGGTCGCCGCCGGTGAGGGTCAGCGAACGGTCCATCAGGAGGCGCGGATCGACAGGGTCCGGATCGCCGCCGGCCATGCCGTAAAAGACCACGGTACCGCCCGTGCGCGTGGCGGCGAGGCTGTCGCCTAACGTGCGCCCGACGGAATCGTAGGTGACGTGCACGCCCGCCCCCTCGGTCGCGTCCTGTACACGCTCGACGAGGTCTTCGTAGCCCATGACCATGTCGGCGCCCGCGCGCCGCGCGGCGTCACGCTTGGCGTCGGACGAGGCGACACCGACCACGAGTACGCCCTTGGCACGCAGCATCTGCACCAGCAGGAGGCCAACGCCGCCGGCGGCGGCATGCACCAGTGCAACCTGGCCCGGCTGGGGATTCGAGCTATCGGTCACCAGGTATTGCGCGGTGAGGCCCTGCAGCAGGACGGCCGCGGCCGTCTCTGCCGAAATGTCGTCCGGCAATGGAATCAGCTTGTCCACGTCGACGGCGACCAGTTCGGCGTTGGCGAACGGCATGTCGGCGAAGCCGACCCGGC
>NZ_JBFUIT010000400.1:0-3125 GCF_056401735.1 Luteibacter sp. P4_D7_3 | reverse complement strand
GTGCCGGAACCTACATGCCAGCCCTGGTCGCCGTCCGGCATGACCCCTTGGCCAAGGCCTTCTACGAGCAACTCGTCCGCCGTGGAAAGAAGAAGCGCCAAGCCCTCACGGCGGTCATGCGTAAGTACCTGACAGGCCTGTGGGCCTGTCTGCAGAACAACGAGAACTTCGATACCTCGAAGCTCTTCAGCCCTGAACACCTCAAGAACGCTTGACGGCCAAGAGAGTATCTACAAAAGCGCTGCGTTGACTGGTTGTTTGCTCGGCCACACGCAACCTCAGCGTTCGGTGCCGCGAGCTGTCCGGCGTTAGTACACGTCACGCCGGTACCTGCCGCCAGCCGCCAGCTTCTCGACGAGGTCCTCGCCGAGGATGCCGCGCAACGCGGCGTCGACGCCCGGGGCCATGCCGGCGAGGCTGCCACAGACGTAGATGCTTGCGCCGTCGGCCACGTAGCGATGCACGTCGTCGGCCATGACCCGAAGGCGGTCCTGCACGTAGCGCGATCCACGCGACTGGCGTGACCAGACCAGGTCGAGGCGCTCGATGCTGCCCGCCTCGTGCCAGCGTTCCAGCTCGTCGACGTGCAGCCGGTCGGCCTCGGCATGACGCTCACCGAACAGCAGCCAGTTGCGCGTGTGGCCTTGGGCGATGCGCGCCTTGAGCAACGCGCGCAGGCCGGCGATGCCCGTACCGTTGCCTATGAAGATGGCCGGTCGACCGTCAGTCGGGGCGTGGAAGTTTTCGTTGCGGCGCACTCGCAGATCGATCATGTCGCCGACCGCCGCGTGCTCGGTCAGCCAGCCCGAGCCCAGGCCGAGCGTTCCGTCCGCCGCGCGCATTTGCCGGACGACGAGATGCAGGGCGCCGTCGGCAGGAACGGAGGCGATCGAGTATTCGCGATGCGGTAACGACACGGATTCGCCATTCGCCATTCGCGGACCGATTTCGACCACGTCGCCGGCGTGCCAGTTCAGCATCGTGGCGTCGTCCGGTGCCAGCGCCAGGTGGAAGCAGGGGCCGCCGACGCTGCCCGGATTGAGCAGCCTGCGTTCCAGCAGTCGCCACGACTGGTAGGCCGGCCGCGACCAGTCCGGTTGCGACGACAAGCCCGATAGCTGGGCAACGTGATGCTGCCAATGTCGCAGCGCGCCCTCGTCGCCGTTGTCCACTTCGACGAGGTCGAACAGCGGCAACGCACCKCTCGCATGGAGCCAGTGTTCGAGATCGTGGCCGAACGCGCAGAAGTCTTCGTAATCGCGATCGCCCAGCGCGAGTACGCCATAGGCCAGTCCACGAAGCGGCAGCGGCGATGTCATTGCCTCACGGCGAAATGCGGTGGCCATGTCGGGTGCATCGCCCTCGCCCGTCGTGCTGACGACGAACAGTGCACGCGTGGCCTGGGTAAGCAGCGCTGGCGTCAGCGCTGCCATGTCACGCAGGTCGACGGTCAGGCCACCGTTGCGAAGCAGTTCGGCCGTACGCTCCGCCAGCTCGCTGGCAAATCCCGTCTGCGACGCATGCACGACGAGGATCGTCGCTGGCTTCGCGTCCGCCGACGCGACATCGATCGCAACCTCTTCGCGCTTCCCGCGCGCCAGCACGACGGTCATCGCCGCCCAGGCCACCCCGAGCGCACCCGCCCACCCTGCGCGCGGCAGCGACGCGGCATGGATGCCGGAAAAGTCATGCATCCCGGCAAGCCCCAGGACAGACGCGAGCAACAGCGCGCCGATGGCGATCTGACCGAACGTGGCTTTCACTGCTTTAGTGCTGCCGCGAAGGCCGGGGACATCCGTTCGCTGAACGTGCCGTCGTTACCGTAGAGAATGAACAGTGCGGCGATACCATGCTCCTTCGCATAAACCATGCCTTCGTCCGGACCCAGCACCGTAAGCGTCGTGCCGAGCGGATCGGCGAGCATGCAGTCCACGGCAATGACACTGACCGACGCGACACGGTGGGTCACCGGATAGCCGGTGCGGGGATCGATATGGTGCGAGAAGAATGTGCCGCCACTTTCAAAGAAATGGCGGTAGTCGCCGGAGGTCGCGATCGCACGGTCCGTCATCGACACGATGCGCTCGACTTCGTCGGGATTGTCGACCGCCCCCGCCGCCGCCCCCGGCCGTTCGATGCCGACGTGCCAGGCTGAGCCATCGGGCTTGTGTCCACGGCCGCGCAGCTCGCCACCCACCTCCACGAGATAYGCATGCACACCGGCGCGGTCCAGGTAATGCGCCACCTGGTCCACACTGAACCCCTTGGCCACGGAAGACAAATCGACATACACGCCACCGGGCTGGAAGGCTCGGTGACCGCCATCGTCGAGCCGGATCTTCGCCCAACCCACCCGCGCCTTCGCCGCGGCGATCGCCGTGGCGTCGGGTGCCTCGCGCGGGCGCTTGTCCGGCCCGAATCCCCAGAGGTTCACCAGCGGCCCGACCGTCGGGTCGTAAGCACCGCCGGACGACTTCGCCAGGTCCAGCGCGTAGCGCAACACGGTGTAGAACTCCGGCGGCAAGGTCTGCCACGTACCGGCCGGCGCGCGATTGAACCGGCTCAGGTCCGRGTCCGCTTCGTAGGTGCTCATCTGCGCAACGACACGATCCACTTCGGCCTGGATGCCGCGCTCGATGGCGCGGTCATCCGCGCGATCGGGAAGTACGGCGTTGACCGACCAGGTCGTGCCCATGGTCTCGCCCTCGAAGCGGCGCACGTCCTTACCGAACGCCGTCCCCGAGACCAGCAACAAGACAAATAGCCATCCTCGCGCGCGGATACGCATGCGGATTACTGCGGCAGCACTTCAAGCGTCGCCGTATAACCCAGGCGGCGCTGCTTCGCTTCCTTCACCGAGGTCTTGTCGTCCTCGCTGGAAGCGTTGACCCAGTACATGCCCGCGGCCGGCCAGGTAAAGGAGAATTTGCCATCCTTGTCCGTGGTGGTATCCATCTCATCGGGCGCATTGCGATAGCRCGTGGCGCCATTGATCGCGGCAACCTTGAGGTTCGCAGCGGGCTTGCCATCGAGCAGCAGCTGGAACGTGGCCTTCTCGCCGGCCATGAGGTCGTTCGGCTTCGTCACGGGGACGAGTTCGAGACCTTTGTTGGAGACCTTTGTTG
>NZ_JBFUIT010000399.1:0-3157 GCF_056401735.1 Luteibacter sp. P4_D7_3 | reverse complement strand
AGAATGATCCCGGCTCCCCGACCTCGCATTTGATGCCGCTGCGACCTTGTAATGGCTGCGCCCTTGTGGGCTTCTCGATACTCTCCGCAGTGGGCAATGAGGCGGGGGGCCACTCTACAATCGAAGTCAGAATCACTCTGCTTCCAGGAGCCGGCGGCCTCCCCGGGATCTCACTTGCTGCACCTCCCAACGGAAGGCATCCCTAAGATACAAGGAGCCGATTCATCGGCGATGCTCGTAACGCTACACTCCCCAAAGGTCCGCCAACACTCGCGACCGGAACCAGGGGAAACAATGAAAAGGATGCTCTGCGCGATCGCCCTGGCGATCGTAGCTACCGGCGTGGTCAGTGCGATGGACAATGCGCCAACCACTCCCTTCGACAAGGCCTTGCTCGCACGCGCCGTGCCGGATGATCGGCACGAGGCGGAGATCCTGGCAGCCACCCTGAGAGAGCGAAACCGCCCGCAATCGGCGGACGCTCTCGAGACGTGGCTCACAAGGCGCGATCTGRAACGCGTATTCGGGCGCGCCGTGACGGCGGGCAGCGTCGATGAGGCGATCCGCAGTTCGTTCTCGGATCTGTCCTCACTCAACAGCCTGGCCCTCACAGAACTCGCCCCCCGCTTCCCCATCGACTTTCTCGAAGGCAGTTGGCCTGCCGAGACCGATAGCTCTTACCTGGGCACAGCGACCCGCCTGGCGCCCGGTGTCCTACAGTGGAACAGCCCATTTCCGGGGCGTGCCCCCCAGCGCTTTGACGTGTCCGTACGGATCGGCAACACGATGAACTTTCCCGTCTCGGTGAAAGCGAGGTGGAGCCTGAATGGCTGGATGTTCATTTGTCCTGGTGTAGATATTCCGGCGAATCAGAGCGTCGTTGTGACATGTCTTTCCAACTTGCCGATCAATCTTTCGGATGCACACATCGCCGGAGATCTCATTGCACTGAAGGCTTCGACGGCCCGTGCAAACGTGCTCAGCCGGAGCGTCGTCATTCCTTCGATGGGCTTCAAGATGTGCGTATCGATGTCGGCCGTGGTGGCGTGCGACAACAGCGTTCGCTCCACGCAGTACGTGGACGGTGCGGAGGCTCGCCGGCGAATCGCCACGGCACCCTGTGAGGCCACCGGCGATTGCGGCGATCGTCCGTTGTCCAAGGCCGAC
Organism: Luteibacter sp. P4_D7_3; assembly: GCF_056401735.1. NCBI lineage: Bacteria > Pseudomonadati > Pseudomonadota > Gammaproteobacteria > Lysobacterales > Rhodanobacteraceae > Luteibacter > Luteibacter sp. P4_D7_3. Next base: position 1,990 of record NZ_JBFUIT010000399.1, on the reverse strand, counting down.
GCCGGATCAGCTGCCTACAAGAAGCTCGCGATCCTGGCGGCGCTCTTCGCGGGCATTCTCGGCGTGCGACTCTGGCGGGGAAGCAGTCCGGAAAGTTGGTTGTTCGTTCCCTGGTTGCTTTATGCCATCGCGGGCGTGCTATCGATCATGCTCGCCATCATGGATCCACCCCAACCTGGGCTGGGCGACGGCATAGTCCATGGAGCGATCGGTCAGTTAGCGCTGTTCGCCCTGGCCACCCCCTGGTCGTCGATCATCGTTACGATTCCGGGGAATGGTTCACCCATGGGCCTCCTTACGCTTGCGGTGCTTGCGAACATTCTTTACGGCGCGATCTTAGTGTTCGCCGGTGATCGAAAGCTTTCGTGAGTGATGCCGGTGCCATTTACGCCTAGACGCATTCGCCACCCGGCCTTCACCCCTCCCGGCGCCCCATGAACTCCTCAACCGGAGACCATGCCATGACCCACGACCGCCAGGACGTAAACCACCCCGACCACGGTCAACCCTCGCATCCGGAAACGGCTGAGGAAAAGAAATCGCGTAAGGACAAGGCCAGCGACAACCAGGACCAGGCGCTGGAAGAAACGTTCCCGGCGAGTGACCCGGTATCGCCGTTCGTGCCGGCAAAGGCGCCGGAGTAAGCGCGGCTGGTACTCAACCACCCTCACCGGCGTACATTTCGGGCGCGATCGACGGCCAAAGGGATAGCACCTGGATGACTCGTGCGTCACCCGACTTATTCAGGATGGCCCACACGAGACCCTTTCGACCGAGATCAACGACTTTGTCTGGCCAGTCAGGCAGCTCACCAAGAAAACGCGCCTTTCCGGCGGTGAGGGCAAACACGTGAGTGAGACGGTTACCCTCGCGGTCCTGACCGGTCGCAACAAACAGATATACGCGGCCGCCACCGGAGACAGCTCTCGCGCGGATCAGGGTGCTGCTCGTTATCTTTGTCTTCGGCGACCCGGCATCTCCGTTCTCCAGGGATCGCGTAAGTGCCAGCCTCTCGTCGTTCGACAGGGCTCGAAGCTCCATTGACGTTGAAGGATACGCGGAGACGAGAAAGTACGACTCTGGAGAAGTTGGCGGAGCCGCGGCGACGTCCACCTCGATGCCCTTGCCCTCGTCAAGTACCTCGGATCTGACACACGACGTCTTCCGATTATTGACCCAGACGTCTTTACCCTTCGCGCAGATCTCGGAGAAGGTCTTGCGGGTACGCGGGGTAGTCTCGAAGGAGCGGTAAGCCGTGTGACCGTGCACGACATCCAAGCTCAATGTCAGAAAAGCGCCGTCAACTGCGGAACTTCCAGCAGATTCCGACGCGAAAGTGGAGAGCGTCACGCCGAGGAACGTGATCAAGAAGATCGTGGCTGAGATTCGTGTTTTCTTCATTAGGTTCCCTTCCACGCCCGTTACTGACCCTCTTCACGAAAGTTCACGAATCCGATGGGTGCATGAGAAGCGTATTGCGAGTCGTCGTAGGTGGGAGCACCCCGATTCGCGAGACTGCCCAGGGTGCCATATCCGTTTTGTCCCCAGCAGCGGATACCACCCCCTTCGATGACGGCGCAGCCCTGGTCCACGCCGACACTGATCGCGATGGCGTGTTCAACGCCAGGAATAAGGACCGGGCGATCGAACAGCCGGCACTTGACCCTGCCATCTGTGAGCACGCCGCATGTGTCACCGCCACTGGCGATATCGCGAAAGCCGGTCAGCGGCGCTGTTTTCCTTGGGAGGATGGCGACCGCCTCGCTATCGGGGCGGTATTGCCAACAGGTGATCGATGCATCTCGCAGCAGGGCGCAGTCGCTTCCAACGACCTTCACCGCATCGTGTACGAAGGAAACACGCGTAGGCGGTTCGCTCTTGACGAGGGCTTCCTCCTCGCCGCCCGGGTTGTGAGTCGCAAGGTCACCCCAGCAGACGACGTCCCCACCGGGTACCACGGCACAGTGCCTGGCACGGCACAGTGCCTGGC
>NZ_JBFUIT010000398.1:0-3194 GCF_056401735.1 Luteibacter sp. P4_D7_3 | reverse complement strand
GCATCGAACTCGGTGGAGATMGTCGAAGGATCGATGCCCGAATTCACAGGCGGCAGTACGGGATCGGACAACGGGCCTTCGATGATGAAATCGCCGGCCGTGGCGTCGTCGCGCATCTGCTCCGGCGTGATGAATGGGGTCGTGCTGAACGAGGTGCCACCGCTGTGCATCTCTTTCGCCGGCTTGACGCCAACCGCCCGCAATCCCAGGCGGTTGAGCATACTGACTGCACGCACCACGAAGGCCGTGTCGCCCTGCCCCATCGCGCTCTTGCCCATCACGTAGTACACCGCGTGGGGATGGTGGTGAAGCAGGGCCAGGTTGTGCTGGTACTGGTTAAGGCCGTCCAGCCGCACGTTCAGAGTCTGCGCGCTTTCCATCGCGCGGGACCTAACGCTTTCGGGCATATAGCGAGACGACCGCGAAGGCGGTCGATCACCGCCGCGCGCCTGTGCTGCACGATCCTTGGCGGCCTGGCGCTTGGCGACGTTCATCATGCCTTCCAACTGCCCGACCTGCTCCTCCAGGTTCGCAATGCTGCCTTCTTCCTGCACCTCGCCGCTTTCGTAGATCGCGTGAAAGATCTCTTCAGCCTGGGCGAAGAGAGCAAAGAATTCGCGCGGCAGCCGCGGGGGAATCGACGAGCTATGGCTGAGCACGTCGTCGAAGTGTTCGAGCGCCGCATCGATCGGGTCGAGCTTGGCCCATTCCTGGTCCTTCACCGCCCGCACGCGCKGAATGACCACGCCTTCGGGAACGGACGCGCGTGGGCGCGCCGCCCTTGCGTAATGCAGTTCCCCCATGGCAACCATGCCGTGTATCGGCGCATCCGCGCGCGGTGGCACAGGCGGACGGACGGCGCCGGAGGAAACGCGCGTACGCTGCGGTGCGTTGGTAGGCGCTTCATTCACGGGAAGTGATCGTCAAACAGCTGCTCTCGCGCCTGCAGGAAGGAGTCTTGCGCGTCGGAGTTTCTGATCGAAGCCGAGGACGGAGTATCGACCAGTTGATTGAAGGTGGGGTTGACCACGTTCTCTCCTTTGCTCGCCAATGATTTCTTGCTCGCCTTCGTCAACGATTTCCAGCCATAGGTGGCATAGGGATCGAGGTTGAGCAGCTTGTTGAGGCGGTGCTTGGCGCGAATCAGGTCGGTGCTATTGCCCGTGATCTGTCCCTTGAGGCGCTTGTAGATCCTCCTATAGGTGGCCAGGTAACGCGTGATGCGCGGCGACAGCTGCGTGTTGTAGCCGCTGGGCGGGGCTTCGTCGTCGATCAGTTCGTCCACGTGCCTGGGCCTGAGCACCTGGTCGTCAAAGATGGACTGGATATCGCCGAGCGTACCGGCGCTTTGCAGTGCCTGCAGGGTCAGGCGGTGTGCCACGACGTGCGGGCCTTGAAGGGCGCGGGTGAGCCTGTTGTGCGGCTTGGTGTGGGTATGGGTGTACAGCGTAGGTACGCGGAAATGGCGCTTCTTCGTGACGCCCTGGTTCCTCAGCGCCTTGTCGTGGACGGTAGCCGCCGCCTTGGTGGTAAAGGTCGTGTACGGGTCGTAGTCGGAATACCAGCGGCCGGCCTTCTGCTTCTTCACCGTCAGCTGTGCGACGGCGGGGCCCGACCGGGATGGCGTGGGCTGCGAGGTACCCGCGTCGGCGCGTTTCATCTGCATGGCCTGCAAGCCCATCCGGTCCGCCTCGCGCTCGAGCGAAGCGTCGTCGTTTACGCCGACCCCTTCCACGCGGGTGTTGGCGCGGACCCTGCCCTGCACCTGCTGCACCACATGCCACGCCTCGTGCGGAAGGTGCTGTTCCTGACCGCGAGCGAGATGGATGTCACTACCCTGCGCATAGGCCAGCGCATTGAGCCGGGCCGGCAGCGGTGAACCGTAATGCACGCGTACCCCGCCCATGTCCAGGCCGGAAAGCGATTCGATCCCGGTACGCAGTGCATTTGGCAATGCCTGTCCGCCCGTGGAGGAACGGGCGTAGTGCATGATGTCGCCGGCCGGTGACAGCGACTGCTGCGCGACCTTGCATTGCGTCGGCGCGGCGACGTGTGGCGCGACGGAAGGGCCGGGTCGATGCTCAGGGGAATGTGTCATCGAACAGCTCCTCTCGCGCATCGAGGAATGACTGCAGGCCCGCGGGATCGGAGATCGAACCACCCGGCGGCTTGTCCATCAGGTCAGCGAAGGTGGGAACGGCGACGTTCTCGCCCTTCCCCTTCGTGTGCGCCTGGCTGGCCTTGGCGAGTGACTTCCAACCATACGTCGCGTAAGGATCCAGATTCAGCAACTTGTTGAGTCTATGCTTGGCGCGAAGCAGGTTTTTCGGCTTCTTCTTGAATTCAACATGCAGCGACTTGTGTACCTTCGTATACGCAGCGACATAACGTGTCACGCGGGGCAGCATCTGCGAGCTATAGCCAGCACCGGGCGCTTCATCGGTCATGACGACGTTATTGACGTCGTTCGGCGTGAGCACCTGGTCGTCCTCGATCTTCTTCAGCTCGGCCAGTGTTGTGGCGTCCTGCAGCGCCTTCAAGGTAAGGCGATGCGCGACGACATGCGGCCCCTGCACCGCACGGCTTAGCTTGTTCGCCGGCTTCGTGTGGGTATAGGTGTAGAGCGTCGGCACGCGATAATGTCGGCGTTTCGCGCCCGCGAGAACCTTGATGGTCTTGTCGTGGGCTGCTGCCTGCGCCTGGGTTGGAAACACGGTGTAGGGGTCGTAGTCGGAATACCAGCGGCCCGACGCCTGCTTCAACACGGTCAACTGGGCGACGCCTTCCGCGGCGGCCGTGGCGGCCCGTTCTGAGGCGGGTGACGATGCCGGTATGGCGGGCTTCATTTGCAAGGCGCGGCTGCCCATCCGGTCCGCCTCGCGTTCCAGTGACGCGTCGTCATTCACGCCGACGCCTTCCACGCGGGTGGTGGGACGCACCTTGCCCTGCATTTGCTGCACGACGTGCCATGCTTCGTGCGGCAGGTGTTTCTCTTCACCCTGCGCCAGGTGGATGTTGCGGCCCTGCGCATAGGCCAGCGCATTGAGTCGCGCCGGTAGTGGCGAACCGTAGTGCACGCGTACCCCGCCCATGCTCATGCCGGAAAGCGATTCGATGCCGTTACACAGAACGGACGGCAACGCCCGCCCTGCCGTCGGCGCTGGCGTGCTCGGCACGATGCCCTGGCTGGACCG
>NZ_JBFUIT010000397.1:0-3210 GCF_056401735.1 Luteibacter sp. P4_D7_3 | reverse complement strand
CAATCCGTACCGAGCGATCGTACGAACCCGCAGACGGCGGTCGTCTCCGCGGCTGCACCGGAAATCCAATCGGTGGCCGCTCCGCTGGACGTCGAGGCCCTGCAGGTACTTCGAGACCTGCAACGGCCGGGTCGGCCGGACGTATTGACCCGTGTCATCGACCTTTTTGCGCTCGACGCCCCTCGACTGGTCGCAGCAATGCTCGCGGCCATAGCATCCAATGATGCCGATGCCTTGCGGCACGCTGCCCACACGCTGAAGTCGACCAGTGCGAATGTCGGCGCTTTTTCGCTTTCGACGAACTGCCGTGACATCGAACAGCTCGCGCGTGCCGCCGAGGTCGTTTCGGCGCAGACGCGGGTCGACGATGCCGTTAAGGAACTCGACCGCGTCCTTGCGATGCTTGCACTAGAAAGGACCGTAGCATGACCATAGAAACCCGCGAGTATCCATCCGTCCTCATCGTGGACGACGATCCGATGACCCGCATGCTGGTGGTCGAGGCTTTGGAGCCGGAGGGCTTCAGCGTGCGCGAAGCCGAGAGCGGGACGGAGGGCATCGAAGCTTTTCGTCAGCACCGACCCGACATCATTCTGCTGGACGTCAGCATGCCGGGCATGGATGGATTCGAGTGCTGCAGGCGCATTCGCAAGTTGCCAGGCGGCGAGCGTGTGCCTGTGGTCGTCCTCACCGGCAACGATGATGACGAATCGATCACTAGTGCGTTCGAGGCGGGGGCGACCGATTTCGTGTCCAAGCCGATGCGCTGGAAGCTCCTCGGCTATCGCGTGCGTTACCTACTGCGTTCCAGCGCCGTACTTGACGAGCTCGCCCGCAGCGAAGGCAGCTTGGCCTTCGCCCAGCAACTGGCTCATGTCGGCAACTGGGAGTACGGCAGCACCATGACCAACGGTTCTTGGTCGCCTGAGCTGTATCGGATTCTGGGGTTTGAGGAGGGGAGCATCGTCGCTACCGATGAGGCACTGATGCAATGTGTGTCCGACGAAGACCGCCCCCCCTTGATTCATTCACTCACGCGCCTGCGCGACGAGGGCATCAGGTTCGGGATGGAGCATCGTATCGTGCACAGGGACGGTAGCGAGCGTTTCGTCTTTCAGCAAGCCGAAGCAAACCGCGACCAGGGTAAGATCGTATCACTGCGCGGGACGATACAGGACATCACTGAGCGCAAGATGCACGAGGCGCAGATCGAGTTCATGGCCAACCACGATGCACTCACCGGCTTGCCGAACCGCAACCTGCTGAGCGATCGCATCGCGCAGGCGATCGCCCGCGCGCAGCGCGACGGCCGCCGTGTCGGGGTCATGATTCTCGACCTGGACCGGTTTAAATTCATCAACGACAATTTCGGGCATCACGTCGGCGACGACTTGCTCAAGGCAGTGGCGGCACGACTAAAGGCGACTGTACGCGAGGTCGATACCGTGGCGCGCCTGGGAGGCGATGAGTTCGTCATCGTGCTGTCGTCGATGACCCATCCGGGCGACGGCGAGATTACCGCGCAGAAAGTCCTCGACGCGTTTGTCCCACCTATCCTGTTGGAGGGGCACGAGCTACATGTGAGGACAAGTATTGGCATCAGCGTATTCCCGGAGGATGGCCTTAGCGCCGAGATGCTTCTGAAGACCTCCGATGCCGCGTTGTACGTCGCCAAGGACAAAGGGAGAAACTGCTTCCAGTTGTATACCCCCCAAATGGGTGTCCAGGTGGAAGAGCAGGCCGAGTTGGTCAATGCGCTGACCCAGGCCGTGATGCGTAACGAACTGGAAATTCACTACCAGCCAAAAGTGGACCTCAAGAGTGGGGTGGTCAGCGGCGTTGAGGCCTTGTTGCGCTGGCGGCGACCGGGCATAGGACTGATCTCGCCGGACATCTTCATTCCACTGGCGGAGTTGACGGGCCTCATCATCCCGATCGGCGAGTGGGTGTTGCGCAGCGCGTGCATCCAGGCGAAAGCCTGGCACGATGCGGGCCACACAGACCTGACCATGGCAGTCAACATCTCGGCGCGGCAGTTTCGGCTGGACAATGTGCAGGACCTCGTTCGTGCAGCGCTTGCCGACAGCGGGCTGGATGCGGCATTTCTTGAGCTGGAGCTCACTGAGAGCGTACTCATGCACGACAAGGAAACCGCGGTCAAAGCATTGAAGGAACTGAAGGAGATTGGTGTCGTGCTGACACTTGACGACTTCGGCACGGGTTACTCGAGCCTTTCCTATCTGAAGGAGTTCCCGATCGACGTGATCAAGATCGACAAGTCATTCATCAACGACGTAGCCAGCAGCGCTGACGGCGCATCGCTTGCCCGATCGATCATATCGATGGCGGAATCCTTGCACATGACCACGGTTGCCGAAGGCGTGGAGACGGAAGAGCAACTGACCTTTCTCAATACCAATCGGTGCGACAGGATGCAGGGCCACTATTTTAGCCGAGCATTACCGGCCAGCGAAATGAATGCTCTGCTCGGGGCACGAACGCGCCTCCCTTGGGACAGTTGCCGTCGCGTCCCGCCAATCCGCATCCTCGACCTGCCCGAGGTTTCAGCTCATCTGATGCAGTGATGGGTCGACGAACTGGCCGCGCCGCGGCCGCGACTGACGTTATCGTCCGGCTGACGACTTTTAGCCGTCTGTGGGCCGGACCTGTACCTCATTCGGGGCGCAAAGGGCCAGGGTCGCGAGCGACAACGAGTTCCAGGAGAAATGCGACTGACGAACTTGCGCTGGCGGGCTGTCGACACGAGGCTATGTGACGGCGGTCGCAGTGGGGTCCTCCACCTTCCCAACGGGTCGTCGCTCCCTTAGGCTGCGGGTTTACCTTGTTCGAGAGCACGAGGTTGCATAGGAAACTGCCTGCAGAGATCGCTTCGTCGTTGGAATCGTATATTGAAGCGAACCTCGACGAGCGCCTCACGGTCCGCGGACTGGCCGCTCTTGCGGGTATGGCTCTCCCTGAGTTCTATCTTGCGTTCGCCGGCAGCTTCAATCGGACGCCTGTGGCTTACATTCGCGACAGACGGATCGAGGAAGCGCAGCGCCTGCTGTTGAATCCGGGTCTAACCGTCACCGAAATCGCCTATAGCCTCGGTTTCGCCGACGGTAATGCAATGGGGATGTGCTCCAAGAGGCACGTCGGCTGTTCCCCGACCGAATGGCGACGCTCGCGCGAGGGCAGTCCGCACTAGCG
>NZ_JBFUIT010000396.1:0-3234 GCF_056401735.1 Luteibacter sp. P4_D7_3 | reverse complement strand
GCCTCACGCTCGTACATGCCGATCAGGACGGCCGGCCGACCGTTCCAATCGGGGTCGAAACGCATCCCGGCGGCATCTGCGATGGCGAGCGTAATCCCGCGCCGCTCGACGTATGCCTGTCCTGGCGTGCCGGCGAGCGGCAACGCAGCGGCAAGACGCTCGTGCGGCGGCTCGCCGGAGCGGGGCATGGTCGGGGGATCGATGTGTATGTGCGGGAACATGCCTTGCGCTATCGCCTTGTTCCATGAGAGAAAGCCGAAAGGCCACCCCGGAGAGGGATAGACCATGTCGAAGACAGTCACTCGAGCATTCTTGCTCATTGCCGTTATGGCAATGCCCACGTTACTGTTGGCCCAACCGGCCCAGGGCAGCTACGCCAAAGTGAACGGGACCGAGATCTATTACGAAGTCCGTGGTGATGGTCCACCGCTCGTCATGTTGCACGGTGGGGTCAGCCCGGCCGAGATGTTCGGGACGCCGCTCACGGAAATGGCAAAAAACTTCAAGGTGATTGCCATTTCCGCCCGCGGGCACGGACTCAGCAAGGACACGGCCGCGCCTTGGTCAGTCGAGCAGGATGCCGACGATGTGGCGGCGGTGCTCAAGCATCTTAGAATCAACAAAGCGAGCGTCATGGGTTATTCGTTCGGCGGTGCCATTGCGTTGCAGTTCGCGATCAGGCATCCCGATATGCTCGACAAGCTAATTGCCGTCTCGATCGATTATTCGCGCAAAGGCGAGTATCCGGAGATCAAGGTCGCCTTCGAACAGATGACGGCCGCAGCCGGCACGATCGGAGCCAGCATCGCTAATTCTCCCCTGGGCCAGATGTATCCTGGCGTCGACTGGCCGAGGTTGATACGCAAAACGGGCGAACTCAACACGAAGGACTATGACTGGTCCGCGGGGATACGTGGCATCAAGGCCCGGACACTGCTCGTGTTTGCGGATGCGGACTCCATCCGCCCCGAACACATCGCGGAGTTCTACAAACTGCTCGGCGGCGGGCAGCGAGATGCAGGGCTGGATGGATCGTTGCGCTCACCCAACCAGTTGGCGGTCATTCCTGGCACGACGCACTACACCATCATGGCGTCGCCGACCGTGATGCAATATGCGACCGACTTTCTTAAGCACTAATCCGTAAGCTTACCGATCGGCCAGCCCATATCGTTGAACGGGGCGCTAGTCCTTGGGGGAGGGTGCGCCTTCCTGAAGAAAGGGATGCGCGCGAGCGAATGCATCGAGCACAGCGCAGTTCGCGACGATCTTGCGTAGGGTCGGCGTGCGGTTGAGGTCGATCTGCAGAGCCTGGGCACGGAACACGATGCTCACCAGGCAGATATCCGCCATGGTCGGAGTATCGCCGTGACAGAACTGCCCCGTTTGCGGATCGGCGACCAGGTGCCGCTCCAGACTTTCCAGGCTGGACGTCAGCCAATGCACCTGCCATGCGTCCCACCCGGCCTCGTCAAACCCGCCCTGCGACATCGACTGTGTCAACGGTGGGTAACCGTTTTCAACCAATGCCGGAATCACGCCCGCCGCGCTGATGGCGAGGTACGCGGGGGACGTCTGCTCACCTTTGTCCAGATCGACGAATCGCTCGTGCGCGACCCATCCCTTCATGTTCAGCGCAACTCGCACCCGATGCGTCGCCGCGGTACGCCAGAACGCGTAAAGTTCGAAGTCTGCGTGGGTAGACAAGGGAAGGTCCTGTTGTCGTTGAATTCCCGGGAGCATGAGGCCGGGTTGGTCCAGCGTCCAAGATCGATACGTTATCCTCTCCATAGGCTTTTCCTATAGTTTCGCCCGGAGAAACCATGATCACTGAGTCTGATATCGCCGAAATTCTCTCCCTGTCTCTTCGCCAGGCGGCTGCGGAGAATGCTCACGATATCGACGCCATGGGCGCTGTCCTCGCTCACGCCGCGTCTGGGCAACCTGACCCTGTGCGGTTTGTTGCGCGTGCGTACCGGTTCTTCGGGCGCGATGCCGTGCTCCAGCACTTCCGCGATGTCTTCGCGGGTGGCTGGCGGTTCGAGCCGGAGCAGGACGAAATCAGGGTGCTACCGATCAGCGTGGATGTCGCACATATCTTCGCGCCGACAAACATCACGACAGGCACGGCCGATGGCCACGACGCGACGTACCGCTTCCTCGTAAATGAGTTTGCGCTGCGCACGCCGGAGAGTTGGCGGATCTCGGCCATCATTCCGGTGCCGGCTCAGTGAATACCCCGCAGCAATGAACGACGAGCCATTCGCCAGAGAAACTCGGGGCGATCGGACCGCCACCCGCGACGACGACCTGACCCATCTCGCGGTGCATGGCGTTCCATCGCTACCCACGCCGGTGTCAAGCGGATACGCCAGCAACGAAAATGCCCGCATCTGGTACGCCAGCTTCGGGTCCGGCCCGCCGGTGGTCCTGTTGCACGGTGGCCTTGGGAATGCGGGTAACTGGGGCTATCAGGTTCCCGCGCTGATCGAGGCAGGTTACACGGCGATCGTGATCGACAGTCGCGGGCAGGGGCGATCGACCCGTGATGGAAGGCCTTATAGCTACGAACTGATGGCGTCCGACACCCGCGCCGTGATGGACGCGCTCGGCATTGACCGGGCGGCCTTCGTCGGCTGGAGTGACGGGGCGGACACGGCCCTCGTCCTGTCGCGTGAAACGCCGGGCCGCTCCGCCGGCGTGTTCTTCTTCGGCTGCAACGTCGACAGCACGGGTGCCAGACCCTTCAAGTCATCGGCGGTGATCGACCGCATCTACAGCCACCACGTCAACGAGTACGCGGTCCTTTCACCGGTGGTGGGTGGCTTCGAGGCCATGCGTGTCGATCTGGGGGTAATGCAGGCTGGACAGCCCAACTACGGCCCTGACCAGCTGAGGGACGTTTCGGTTCCTGTGTGGAGTGTCCTTGGCGAGCACGACGAGTTCATTGAGCGTGCGCACGCGGAGTACATCGCCCGCAGCATTCCGGGCGCTCGGTTCGTTCTTTTGCCTGACGTCAGCCATTTTGCCCCGTTGCAGCGACCCGAAGCCTTCAATGGCGTGATGTTGGCGTTCCTGGGGCAGGTCGTACCGGTCGCGGGGTCAGGGCAAATGGATCGGTAGACTGATTTTGCGGTGAATGCGGATCATCGTGTGCCCGCCGCGATCCGGATCTGCTTGCCGACTCGAGGCGCCTCAGCGCAAGAAGAAGACCGATCCGATAACTGCTCCCGA
>NZ_JBFUIT010000395.1:0-3273 GCF_056401735.1 Luteibacter sp. P4_D7_3 | reverse complement strand
GATCTCCTGCACGTCGAGCGTGTGGCGATGATGGCCCGCATCCGCGCGGCATTCGCGCCCGACACTCGGGCAGTCGACGAGAAGATATCCGCCTTCATCGCCGACTACGTCGCGCACGTCACCGCGCGGCCCGACATCTCGAAGCTCGAATCGCTCGGCTACAGCGTGCTTGAGCGGAACATCGAGCAGGATCGGTTGCGCGCATATAAGCAAGAGCTCGGGACCGCCCTCGTCGACGCCGGTACGGTCGTCGAGGCAGCGTTGGGGCTAGCGCCAGGCGAAGGCCCGCGCGTGCTCGTCCATAGTTATGCGCTGACGCAAGGGCTGTGGCAGGCGCTCGACATTCCACCTGATTGCCTGGAAATGATGGGCGATGCGGCGGTCGCATTTACCAGCCTGGATTTCGCTGCCGAGCTGAAGGTGTCGCTGGATCGTTACTGGCGTGGACTGCTAAGCCAGGGCTGACACGGCGCGGTCAGTCCCAGCGATTCGCGTTCCCGGGGAAATCGGGTCGCTGGACGCGCACGACGCAGAAGCGCTGCCCCGTCGGCGCCTGCATGACGATCCATCGTTCCAGCCGATCGACGACGGCCGCACCCAGTGCTTCCAGGCGACGAACTTCTGCCGGTATGTCATCGGTCTCGATGTCCAGATGCACTCGGCTCCCGTGACCGACTCGCTGGACCTGCACGATGGGCTCACCGGGTGGCGTGGCCAGCATGCGGTAGTTGTCGCGGGAGCCGGGGTGATCGAGGTCGACGGGCCGACCCAGTGCATCGGCCCAGAAACTCGCAGCCCGGTCGACATCGTCGGTATAGCAGTCGATCAATAGCGCGCACAGCCTTGAGTGATGCATGGCGGTCTCCGATCAGGCGGCAGGTCCCGAATATATTCGTTTCGGGGCCGCCGCGCTTCAGGGGCCTGCGATGCGTCGCGCTGATCGGTAACGGAGATCAGCGATGAACATGCCGGGTATCGCGCCAAGACAACAGATCGGCGCGGTCATCGAGCCGAGGCCCCACGCTTTTGCAGCGTGGAAGCCGGCTTCGCGAAGGCCGGCCGGGACAAGCACCACGACCCCGAAGGCGGCGAGCATGCCGAGGTAAGCGCCGACGCGCCAGAGGGCCGGGCGGCTGGAAAGGCGGGCAGTCATCCTAAGTACCTCGCGTGAGAAGCGGCGGCCGTAGGTTACCGCTCCATGCCACCCGAAAGCCATGCACGAATCTGCTCGTTCGCCATGCCGCGCCCCAGCTTGCCGTCCATGTATCGCCATGTCACGTCGTGGTGTTCCCGGTCCAGCGAGTCGATGCAGTCCTTCGCGAGGATCACGTCATAGTCTCTCTGGTAAGCATCGACGACTGTGGTTCGCACGCACGAGTGTGTGTTCACTCCGGCGACGATCAGCTGGTCGCAGTCAAGTTGCGATAGCAGCTCGTCGAGGGTGGTTCCGAAGAACGCGCTGTAGCGCTTCTTCAGGATGAAGTGATCCGCCGTGTCGATGTCGAGTTCGGGCAGGAGCTCGGCGCCAGGCGTGCCTGAGATGACCACCTGGATCTGGCCTCTGCGCACCTCCAGCGACGCGTCGCTGAGATCGGCTGYGAACTCCTGACGCACCCAGACGACGGGGATAGCGGCGTCACGTGCCATGGCAGTGAGGGCGTTGGTGTGCCCCGCGAGGGCTGGCCTGAGCAGGGACAGCCGCTCATGACCGAAGAAGTCGGCCTGCATATCGATGACAAGGGCAACGGTCGTCACGATCACACCTCGGCGGCGGGTGGGTGATGCTGACCAATGTACCGCGTCGGACGGGGCAGGTTCATGACGGCTTTTATGCAGCGAAACCCGGGGTCGTTCGCAAGATTTCATGATGCCCCGGAATCCCGCGTAGGATGAGGTTTCTACTCCACCCTTGAGACCTGACATGGCATTTCGTGTCCTGATCATCGGCGGCACCGGGCAGGTCGGCGCTGCCGTGGTTCGCGCCCTGCTCGCCGAGCCGTCCTGCATCGAACTTGTCATGGTCAACCGCCGGGAGGTGGACCTGGCCAGGGATCCCCGTCTTCGTCAGGTCGTTCTCGACACGGCAGCGGCCGGATTTTCCGCCGACGTTGCCACGCTCGCCCGGGCCATGGTTGCGCAGGGYGGTCCGGTTTACGCCGCCTCGTGCGTTGGGGTCGGGGCAGGCAGCTTGAAGTGGAGCGAGGACGAGCTGAAAGCCCTGGAAGTCGGGATCGTCGGCGCCTTCGCACGAGGCTGTCATGCCGGGGGCATCACCCACTTTTCCCTGCTCTCCGCTGTGGGAAGCACACCGAAAAGCCGGTTCCGCTATGTGCGCGTCATGGGGCTGAAGGAGCAGGCTATCGAAGGCATTGGCTTCCAACGCCTTGCGATTTTCCGTCCTGGCATTATTGCCGGCAACGTTCATACGCCGGGGTATGTGGCCTGGCTCGGGCGTCTGATTCCGGGGCGGTTTGGCGTTGTCGAGCAGGACGATATCGGGCGGGCCTTCGTCGCTGAATTTGTCGCCAATGCGTCGGCGAGCGGCGTTGTGTACTTGGAAAACGATGCCATGAAACGGGCATCCAGCATGCTCACCCGAGGCAATCAATCCACTAGTTCGATACCCAGGCCGTAGAGAAGCCCGGCGGCCTCGGTGCGCGTGAAACGCGCGCCCTTGACCTGGTTTTCCCGGATGTCCATGACGTAGTTGGTGGCTTCGCTGAAGTCCGTGCCCTGCAGCTTCGTGCCTCCGAACAGGCTCTCGGCGAAGTCGGAGTAGGTGAAGTTCGAGCGTGCGAAGTCGCCTTGCCTGAAGTCGACGTTCCGGACTTTGCACTCTTCCAGGACCAGCTCCTGGAGGTTCAGCCCGAAGAACGAGGTGTAGTTCACGATGGACTTGCGGAAGGCCAGCTTGGCGGGCGCCGCGTACCGCGGCCAGTCTGCGCGAGTCCAGTCGACCCCAATCACCTTGCACTCGTCGAACGTCACTGCCTGGAACTTGCTGGCCGTGAGCTTGACGTTACTCAGGTCGCACGCACGGAAGGTGCACTCGATGAACTTGCAGTGCTCGAACGCCGCGTCACTGAAGGAGCACTGGGTAAAGGTGCATTCTTCGAACGTCTTCGAGGCCAGGGTGCCCTCGGCATAGTCCAGGCCCTGGAAGGTCTTGAGGTAGAACTCCTTATCGTCACCGATCAGATCGCTCATCGTTCCAGGCTCGTCGAGGGGGCAGGACATTGTCCGGCCTCGCGCTGGCGCACTCAACCTTGGGAC
>NZ_JBFUIT010000394.1:0-3285 GCF_056401735.1 Luteibacter sp. P4_D7_3 | reverse complement strand
CTATAAACACATGTGGGAGCCGCTTCAGCGGCGAAAACCGGGGTGGGGCAGGCCCCCATCGCCGATGAATCGGCTCCCACACAGAGCGCCACCGCACGATTTCACACGCATCGCATGCGTGCGCAGGGTTAAACTTGAGGTCCTGGCACATCACCGAGGGCGTCATGATCCGACTCAAGCTCCGTACCGGCGCCATTGCCGCCACCGCTCTTCTGCTCGTCGCCGGCGCTGCCGAGGCGCAGAACGTCCGCCGCGTCGCTCCGGAACGCCTAACCGGTTACTGGTACCTGACCAACAAGTCAGTCAACCCCGATGTCCCCAATACCGGCAAGAACCTCGACCAGCCCACCTGCGTCGCGGTGACCTACATGATCGGCTCCGACGGCCGCACCCAGAACGCCACCATCTCCAAGGTCGTGCCCGCAGGCGACCTGGGCCAGGTCGGCGTGAGCATCGTCAAGCAGCTTTCCTACGTGAAGGGCTCCCAGAACGGCACGGCCGAACCGGTGCAGACCTACTACGTGACCGGCTTCAACCTGCCGGAAGATCCCGCGAAAAAGGCGGCGATTCTCGACCAATGCAAGCTGCCGGGCTACCAGACCACTTAATCGCGCCGCACAACGGCTTTCGCGGAGTAGTCCCTTATACTCCGCCGGTTTTTGTCCTCGCTTAGCCCCTCGACGAGGGGCATACCACTACACCCATTACGGAGTTGTCATGAGCATCGAAAATCTCGAACAGGTCGCGCTGGCGATGGTGGCCACGGGGAAGGGCATCATTGCCGTCGACGAATCCACCAACACCATCAAGAAGCGCTTCGAAGCCGCTGGTGTCGAGAACACCGAGGAAAATCGTCGCCGCTATCGTGAGCTGCTGCTGACCACGCCGGGCCTGGGCGAGCACATTTCCGGTGCCATCCTGTTCGACGAGACCATCCGCCAGAAGACCAGCGACGGTACGCCGCTCGTCGACGCCATGAAGAAGGCCGGCATCATCCCGGGTATCAAGGTCGACAAGGGTCCGGTGACGCTCGCCGGCTTCCCGGGCGACGTGATCACCGAAGGCCTCGACGGCCTGCGTGACCGCCTCAAGGAATACGCCCAGCTCGGCGCGCAGTTCGCCAAGTGGCGTGCGGTGATCAACATCACCGACGACAACCCGAGCTCCACGGCCATTGAGGCCAACATGGAAAACCTGGCTCGCTACGCGGCGCTGTGCCAGGAAGCCGGTCTCGTACCGATGGTCGAGCCGGAGATCGTCATGGACGGTCCGGAGAGCACGCACGATCTCGACGTTAGCTACGAAGTGCACGAAGCGGTGCTGCGCAGCCTGTTCAATGCCCTGTATTCGCATAACGTCATGCTCGAAGGCGTCATCCTCAAGGTCAGCATGGTGATTCCGGGCAAAAATGCGCCCAAGGACGAGCAGGCCACGCCGGAAGAAGTCGCCGAGGCCACCGTGCGCGTCCTCCGTACCACCGTGCCGGCAAGCCTGCCGGGCATCGTGTTCCTGTCCGGCGGCCAGAGCGACGAGCAGGCCACCGAGCACCTGGACCTCATCAACAAGTTGGGTCCGCACCCGTGGCCGGTCAGCTTCTCCTACGGCCGTGCGCTGGTTGCCGAGGCGCTGAACGTCTGGTCGAAGGATCTCAAGGGTAACTACGAGAAGGCGCAGAAGGTTGTCCACGAGCGCGCCAAGGAAAATGGCGACGCTGCGCTGGGTCGCTGGACGAAGCGCAGCTGATCGGCGCGTGCCGCGTGACGCGTCTCACGGCGCGTCTCGTGGCATGTCCCCGCGACAACAAAAAACCCGGCGCCTCGCGGCGCCGGGTTTTTTATTTCACCAACAGGGGGATTAACGACCCCCGGTGACTCAGAAGCGGTATTCAGCGCTCACCGAGGCCACGTTCGTGGACAGGTTGAGACCGTGCTTCTTCGCGTCGTAATGGTCGTAGTTCACGCCGAGGCTGAAGTTCTGCGTGAGGTTGTAGCCCACGCCCGCACCGGCATACCAGCTGGTCTTGTCGAAGTTGTCGCGCGTGATGTCGTCGTGGCTCACACCGTCGCCCTTCCAGGCGTAGAGGCCGGCACGGCCGCTGATGTACCACTTCGGATCGATGTTGAAGCGACCGTTCACGCCGGCGGTCCAGCCATGCAGGCTCGACTTGCGGCCATCGATGGCGTTGCCACCGGTGACAAGGTGCTTGGCGTGAATGTTACCCAGGTCGTTGTAGCCGCCTTCGACACCCAGCGCGAGCGACGGGCTCACAGCCCAGCGATAACCGCCGTTGATGTCGTATGCGACGTCATGCCCGTCGTAATTGCCCTTGTTCACTTGCGCGCGGCCGGCACTGCCGTTGACGAAGAAGCCGGCGCCATTGGCGTCCTGCGCGAAAGCCGGGGCCGCAACCATACCGGCCGCCATGAGGCCAAGGGCGATGAGGGTCTTTTTCATGGGGAAAACTCCTGCTTATTCTTTATGCGTTCGATGCGGGCGGCATGGGGATGCCGACTCGCCACAACACACGAGCGGGGGTGCCGTGTGTCCGGGTACTACATGCGGCGGCGCCGCAATAGATTCAATACCCGTAAGTTCACTATTAAGAGAAGATTAAGCCACGGCGGGTTTCCGCCGTGGCTCATTACTTCAGAACAACAATTCATCCAACCTTAGAAGCGGTACTCGCCAGCGAGCGAAATGATGCCCGTGGAGCGCTTGAGGCCCACGCTGGTCTCGCCCGTGGTGTTGTCCATGACCTTGCCCGCATTCGCGTGGAAGTAGTCATAGGTCAGGCCGACGCCGAAGTGCTCGTTGACGTCCCAACCGGTGCCGACGCCGGCGTACCAGCTGCCGCGGTTCGGGCGGCCGCCATTGGAGAAGCCGAGGTCCTGGCCGACGCTGTTGTTGTAATTGTTGTTGTTGTCGTTGGCGCGGAAGTAACCGCCGTGGCCGCTGAGGTACCAGCCGGGGACGAGGTTGATCTTGCCGTTGACACCGAGCATCCAGCCGCGCAGCGCGTTCTTGGTGTTCTTCTGGTCGACGTTCTGATCGGCCTCAAACACGTTCTTTACGCGGTAATTGCCGAGATCCGTGTAACCGGCCTCGAGGCCGAGGCCGAGATCGGGACCGACCTTCCAGCGGTATCCGCCCAGAAGACCGTAGCCCGTGCGACGGCCCTGTTCGCCGTGCAGGGGATTGAAACCGCTGACATTGCTACCGAAGCCACCGGTGTCGCTACCGTTGGTGCGACCGACGTTGGCGCCGATGAACCAGTTACCGCTACCC
>NZ_JBFUIT010000393.1:0-3286 GCF_056401735.1 Luteibacter sp. P4_D7_3 | reverse complement strand
TCACAAAGGTCCATCGCACGGATCTGATCGGCCAGTGCCACACCTGACATATTGGGGGCCATGTCCGACAGGACAAGATCGACCTTCTGGCCGTCGAGCATGGCCTCCAGCTCGCGGAGCACGGCTTCCTCGCGGAAATCGCCCTGCATGAAGTCCACCCCGGCCAGGCTGGCCATGGGCAGGATGTCCATGGCGATGACCCGGCCGGTATCGCCCAAGCGCCTGCGCGCCAGCTGGGACCAGCCGCCCGGGGCGGCGCCAAGGTCGACGATGGTCATGCCGGGCTTGATGAGGCGATCGCGCTCGATCAGCTCCTCGAGCTTGTAGATGGCTCGCGAGCGCGCACCTTCCGCCTGAGCTCTTTTGACGTAGGGATCGTCGAAGTGCTCTTTGAGCCAC
This sequence comes from Luteibacter sp. P4_D7_3, assembly GCF_056401735.1. Lineage (NCBI taxonomy): Bacteria > Pseudomonadati > Pseudomonadota > Gammaproteobacteria > Lysobacterales > Rhodanobacteraceae > Luteibacter > Luteibacter sp. P4_D7_3. Next base: position 2,887 of record NZ_JBFUIT010000393.1, on the reverse strand, counting down.
TGGGAGCTGGTCTTGCTGCGTGCCATGGCTTTCGACCAGAGTCTTAATAAGGAGCGGGCCTTGCATGATACCCTTTGACGCCTGTCAGCCGCACATCGAACCTGAACGCAATGTCGCTTTCCCCTACACAGTCCCGCTATCTCCGCAGCATGGCCCACGATCTCAAGCCGGTCGTCCTGCTGGGTAACAAGGGCGCCACCGAGGCCGTGGCCAAGGAGCTCGCCCAGGCCCTGGATATCCACGAGCTGGTCAAGGTCAAGCTCTCCGGAGGCGACAAGGACGAGCGCCAGGCCCAGATCGACTTTCTGACCAGCCAGACCGGCTCCGAAAAGGTCCAGGAAATCGGCCATATCGTCGTCCTGTTCCGCCGGAACGAGCAGGACCCGAAGCTCGCCCTGCCCCGGTAACCCGCCATGGACCTCTCGTTCGAGCACCCTGGCGAGTACCTCTTCGTGCGCCGGGTGGGCGCGAACACGGTCACGATCGTCGACCGCGACTTTCACAAGAGCCTCCTCCTGACCCCGGAAAAGGTCGTGGAAGACTGGCCTGTAACCGACGCGAAGCAGCTCACCCTGGCCGATGTCGCTCTCATCGCGGACCTGAAGCCCGAGCTGGTCATCATCGGCACCGGCGAGCGCCAGGTCTTTCCGCCTGCTGAAGTCATGGCCGGCTTCCTGCGTCAGGGCATCGGCGTCGAGGCGATGACCAACGGCTCGGCCGCCCGCACCTACAGTCTCCTGGCCGGTGAGGGCCGTAAGGTCCTGGCGGCCTTCATCCTGCCCCAAGGCTAAGAACGCCATGCGCATCCTCATTCTCGGGGCCGGCGGGACCGGCGGTTACTTCGGCGGTCGCCTGCACCAAGGTGGCGCGGACGTGACGTTCCTGGTTCGACCAGACCGGGCACGGGCACTGGATGCGAACGGACTCATCATAAAAAGCCCGTTCGGCGATGCCACCCTGACGGTGAAACACGTCACGGCCGACACGGTCGCCGCGGCAGGCGCTTTCGACCTGGTCCTTCTTTCCTGCAAGGCGTACGACCTGCATTCGGCGATCGAGGCGATCGACCCGGCGGTCGGCGAGGCCACGGCGATCCTGCCGATCCTCAACGGGCTGGCCCACTATCCGGTGCTCGACAATCGCTTTGGTCCGGACCGGGTCATCGGCGGCATGTGCGTCATCAGTGCCGCGAAGGGGCCGGCGGGCGAGATCCTGCACTTTGGCAACGGCGCATCGGTGACCTTCGGCGAGCGCGACGGTAACGATCATGGCGGCCGTTGTGGGGCCATAGCGGATGCTTTCGCCAAGGCGAACGTCGACCACACGCACTCATCCGATATCGAACGCGATCTCTGGGCCAAGTTCTCCTTCCTCGCCACCCTCGCCGGCGCAACCTGCCTGTTCCGCGCCAGCGTCGGCGACATCGTCGCCACGGACGACGGTCGCCAACTCACTGAGCAGATGTACGAGGAATGCCTGGCCGTGGCCCGCGCGTCGGGTCACGCCGTGCCAGATAACGCCCGCGCATTTGCCTGGAAAACGCTGACGCAGGAAGGCTCGCCGCTGACGGCGTCCATGCTCCGCGACCTCGAATCCGGGCAGCGCATCGAAGCCGACCACATCGTCGGCGACATGTTGCGACGTGCGCGGGATGCGGGGATCAGGGCACCGATGCTGGAGGTGGCGTTTGCGCACCTGCAGGCGTTTGAAGCCCGGCGTAAGCGGCAAGGCTAGACAGCTCTGTGTAGGAGCCGATTCATCGGCGAGCTTTTCCTTCGGCAGGGGGGGGGCTGGCTTCGGCGGGGGCTGGAGGCTAGCAACCGGAAGGTGCCGCTGCTGCGCAGCGGGTTTATTTGCCATTCGCCGATGAATCGGCTCCCACATGTGCCTATCTATTTTGCCGGCAGATACTGCAGCGGATCGACCGGATTGCCGTCGCGGCGAATCTGGAACTGGAGTTCGTCGCGCGTCGCGCCGCTCGAACCCATTTCCGCGACCGACTGGCCGGCTTTTACCTTCTCGCCTTCCTTGACCAGTCGCTTGCGGTTGTGGCCGTAAGCGGAGAGGAAGCTGTCGCTGTGCTTGATGATCACCAGCTCGCCGTAACCGACCAGGCCATTGCCGCTGTAGACCACCACGCCATCGGCGGCGGAACGGACCGGGTCGCCGGCCTTGCCGCCGATTTCGATACCGGGAATGGCGTCGCTCGATGAGAATTTCTTCAACATCGTGCCGTCGGCAGGCCAGCGCCAGGCGATACCGCCCGCGCTGCGCGAAGCGCCGCTGGTGACGATGGGCGTGGCGGCAGAGGGATTCTCCACAGGCGCCGGTGCCGGGGCGGGCACGTTCGGTGTGCTCGGCGGCGGCACCGGAACAGGAACGACGGACTCTGCAGGCTTTCCAGCCACGACGACCGGCGTGTTCGTCGTAGTCGCCGGTGCCGGAACGGGCGGGGGCGCTACGTCAGCGTCCGTCACAGCCTGGAAGGCGGGCTGCGCGGGCGGTGGCGTGCCATGGGGCGGACTACCGCCAGGCGGCGGCGCCGCCACGACGACCGGCGCGGCGTGCGCCGGGGCTGGCTTGTTGTCGTGCCCCGGCGGCGAGAGCCGCAGGTCCTGGCCCGGCCAGATGGTGTACGGCGAATCGATGCCGTTCCACCCGGCAAGGTCGCGAAAATCGACTTTGTTGCGGAAGGCAATGCTGTAGAGCGTGTCGCCCTTCATCACCCGATAGCTGCCGCCCGGTGGCGCCGGGGGTGGCGTCGCGGCGTGCGTGGGCGTGTAACCACCGGGGCTGCGCGTGACGACAACGGAACTGCGCGTGACATCGCAACCGGCCACGAGCACGGCGGCCGACAGCACGCCCGCCAGGGCGAGCGGGCGGATCA
>NZ_JBFUIT010000392.1:0-3305 GCF_056401735.1 Luteibacter sp. P4_D7_3 | reverse complement strand
GCTGTATTCCGCATAGGCCTCGTCGATGACCAGGAGCGCGCGGCCTTCGAGCGCCTTCGCGATGCGTTCCAGATCGCCGCGATCGACGAGGTTGCCGGTGGGGTTGTTCGGCGTGCAGACGAAGACGATACGCGTGGCGGGCGTCACCGCGTCGAGAAGCGCGTCGACGTCGAGCACGCCGTTGCGGCTGAGCGGCGACTCGATCACGGCCGCCCCCTGGATACGCGCGCACACCGCATACATGCCGAACGTCGGCGGCGATATGAGCACGGCGTCTTCGCCTGCGCGACAGAAGGCGCGTACGAGCAGGTCGATCGATTCGTCGCTTCCACGGGTAACGAGCACGCGATCGTCCGTCGTTCCGTAGAGGTCGGCGAGCGTCGCCACGAGTCCGCGCGGTTGCGGATCGGGATAGCGATTGAGCCCTTCCCCGCCGGGAATATTCGGTGGCCGCGAGGATTCGTTCGCGTTGAGCAACACCGTGCCCCCTTGGGCTTCCATCCGGGCACTGGAGTACGGTGCGAGCGCGCGGATATCGGCACGTGCGAGATCGAGAATGCTCATGCGGCGGCGTCCATGGCGGCGAGTCGCAGGGTGACGGCCCGGCGGTGGGCTTCGAGTTGCTCGGCTTCGGCAAGGATCGCCGCGCAGGGACCGATGTTACGCAGGCCTTGGGCGGAGAGTTCCTGCACCGTCACCTGTTTCTGGAAGCTGGCGACCGAAACGCCGCTGTAGCTGCGCGCATAGCCGTACGTTGGCAGCACATGGTTGCTGCCGCTGCAGTAATCGCCGACCGACTCCGGCGTCCATTCACCGAGGAAGACCGAGCCGGCCGATTCCACGCGCTCGAGCAAGGCGCGCGGGTTGACGGTCTGGATGATGAGATGTTCCGGGGCATAGCGGTTGCTGACTTCGATCGCCTCGTCGAGGTCGTCGACGAGGATCAGCCGGCTCTCGCTCAACGCCGTGGCCGCCACGTCGGCGCGCGGAAGTTCGCGGCGCTGTCGTTCGACCTCGACGGCCACGGTATCGAGTTGCACCGCCGACGGGCTGACCAGGAGCACCTGCGAGTCCGGGCCGTGCTCGGCCTGCGAGAGAAGATCGGCAGCGATGAACCGGGGATCCGCATCGGCGTCGGCAATGACGAGCACCTCGGACGGCCCCGCTGGCATGTCGATCGCGGCGCCGGCCGGGTCGCCGGCCACCTGCAGCTTGGCTTCGGTGACCCAGGCGTTACCGGGGCCAAAGATCTTGTCGCAACGAGGCACGGAAGCGGTGCCGTAGGCCATCGCGGCGATCGCCTGCGCGCCGCCGAGCTTGAAAACACGGTGCACGCCGGTGGCTTTCGCTGCGAACAGGACGGCATCGTCACAGCGACCGTTGGCCTGCACCGGCGTGCAGAGCACGACCTCACGGCAGCCAGCGATAGCGGCCGGCACGCCGAGCATGATCGCGGTCGACGGCAACGGCGCACCGCCGGCGGGCACGTAAAGCCCGACCCGGCGAATCGGCCGAAGTACGCGCTCCACCGTGACGCCGGGCGCTGTCTCGACGCTCACCGGCGTCGGCGCGGCGGCACGATGAAAGTGCTCGATACGAGCGGCCGCTTCGAGCACCGCCGCTTTCAGCTCATCGGGCAAGCGTGCTTCCGCCGCCGCGAATTCCGCCTCGGTCACGGCCAGTGTGTCGAGCGTGCTGCCGTCGTAGCGTGCCGTCAACGCGATGAGCGCAGTGTCGCCGCGAGTGCGTACGTCCGCGATGATCGACTCGACGCCCTCGCGCAGGCTGCTCGCCCGCGCTTGCATCGGCCGTGCGAGCGCCGCGTCGCGTCCGGCCTCGTCGAGGCCCTTCCAGACGATTCGTTTCATGCCAGCATCTTCTCCACCGGCAGCACGAGCATGTCGCGGGCGCCGGCTCGCTTCATATCTTCCAACTGGCGCCAGCTCACCGAGCCGGCACACAAGGCCTGCAGTACCACCTGGTCGGGCGCGCCATCCACCGGCGTGAGCGTGGGGATGGGCAGGCCCGGCAGGAGGCGCGTGATGGCCGCCAATGCGTCGCGCGGCGCCTGCATCAGGATCAACCGCGAGTCACGTACCTGGATAACGCCATCGAGGCGGCGCAGGAGCAGTTCGGCGATCTCGCCACGCTCGTCCAACGGGAGTTCGCGACGGCCGGCCAGCACCGCTTCGCTCTCCACCACGACGACGGCTTCGCGCAACTGGTTGGCGACCAGGGTCGCGCCGCTGGAGACCAGGTCGCAGATCGCATCGGCCGTGCCGAGGCGCGGCGCGATTTCCACCGAACCGGCGAGCATGACGACCTTCGCGTCGACGCCGTTGCTTCGCAGCCATTCACCCAGGAGGCCCGGGTAGGAGGTGGCGATGCGCTGCCCGTGAAGCTGGGCGGGACCGTCGTAGGCATCCTCCTGGGGCACGGCGATGGACAGACGGCAGTGGCCGAAGCCGAGCGGCCGCAGCTCGTCCATGCCGATACCGGTCTCCGGGTTGGTCAGCTGGAATTCGCGAAGTACGTTGCGGCCGACGATGCCGAGGTCACAGACACCTTCGGCGATCAGGCCAGGGATATCGTCATCACGAACGAGCAGGAGATCCACCGGCTCGCCCTCGCCGAAGCAGAACAGCTTGTCGCGACTCTGCCGGAACTTCAGGCCGCAGCGCGCGAGCAATTCCTGCGCGGGATCGGTCAACCGGCCGGACTTCTGCATGGCGATGCGCAGGCGATCGCGCGGCTTCATGCGACACCTGCAAGGTTGCGACGCGCGGCAGCGGCCATGTAGCCCCCACTGCCCTGGTTGAGATAGCGCGCCACACGGCCGATGGTCGTGATGCTGACCGACGTCCGCTCGTGAATTTCACGGTACGACCGCCCTTCCAGGAGGAAAGGAACCACCCGCCAGCGGTCGACCATCACCTCGATTTCGGCGGGGGTACAGAGATCGTGGAGAAACGCGCGCATCTCATCCACGCCTGAGAGCCCAAGCAGGGCCTCGCAAAGGCTGGTCTCGGCCGAGTTGGCCGGCATTTCGGGGTCGATCGAGCGTCGCTTCATAGTGTACTAACGCGTTAATACGATAACTCATCGTAACGCGACAACTCCGACGTGGCAAGCGCCGACATGCAATTGCGCTTTTCTTCCATATACCCCGCCAAGGCTGCTCGACAAGATGGCGGCATTTCCACCCTCGCGAGCCCCCGCCATGCAGAGCACCGTGATCATTGCGGACGATCATCCGGTCGTTGTCGCGGGTGTCGAGACCATCCTGAAGTCGCACCGCTACCAGG
>NZ_JBFUIT010000391.1:0-3306 GCF_056401735.1 Luteibacter sp. P4_D7_3 | reverse complement strand
GGCGTGATTGGTGCGTTCATATCGAAAACGTTGAAAGGCGAAGATATAGAAATCTGGGGTGACGGTTCTGTTGTCCGTGATTATATTTATATCGACGATGTCGTCGAGGCACTGCTGAAATCAATTCAGTACACTGGAAATTCTCGGGTTTTTAATATTGGAAGCTGCATTGGGGTAACGCTCAACGATATTGTAGCCGTACTCACAGAGCTTATGCCTGAAAAACCTCGTTTGATTTATAAAGAAGCGCGAGGCGTAGACGTAGCCAAGAGTATCCTGGATTGTTCTTTGGCCAAGCGCGAATTAATTTGGCAGCCGTATAATGATTTGCGAAGTGGAATATCGAAAACATTGTCCTGGTTTCATAGAGATGACGGTGTGATCTGAATTTCATGGAGTATACGGAAATACGCTGGAATTAGAGTTCCATTTTCAGTTTATCAATGAGTTAATATTTATGATAATTTCACCCAACGTTGCAGTCATTATCCCTTGTTATAAAGTTCGCGATCATATTCTCGGTGTGATTGAAGGTATCGGCGCGGAAATCGGCAAGATTTATGTCGTCGATGATTGCTGCCCGGACCACTCTGGCAATTACGTTCGAGATAATTGCCATGACGACCGGGTTGTCGTATTGCGGCATGAGGTCAACCAAGGCGTTGGCGGTGCGGTCATGRCCGGCTACCAGGCTGGCATTAATGACGGGATGGAAATCCTGGTAAAGGTCGATGGAGATGGGCAGATGGACCCTTCATTGATCCCTCGATTTATCGCTCCCATTGCCGCCGGTGAAGCTGATTACACGAAAGGCAACCGTTTTTTTGATCTGGAAGAGATCCAGGCCATGCCAAAGATTCGGTTATTTGGTAACGCCGTTCTTTCCTTCATGACCAAACTGTCATCGGGATACTGGGATTTGTTTGATCCAACGAACGGTTTTACTGCGATACATCGAGACGCGGCCAAACATTTGCCTTTTAGTAAAATCAGCAAACGTTATTTTTTCGAGACGGATATGCTTTTTCGCCTTAACACACTTCGTGCGGTGGCGGTCGATATCCCTATGGATGCCAAGTATGGAGATGAGGTCAGTAACCTGAAAATCTCTAAGATCGTAGGCGAGTTTTTCACCAAGCATGTGCGAAATTTTACCAAAAGGATATTCTACAACTATTATCTGCGAGATATGTCGGTTGCATCCCTTGAGTTACCTGCAGGTTTGGCAATGCTGCTGTTCGGTACTCTTTTTGGTGCGAGTCACTGGCTTTCGTCTATTGAAACAGGTGCTGCTACGCCTGCTGGCACGATCATGCTTTCTGCTATCCCTATCATCGTAGGCATACAGTTTGTTCTTGCATTTCTTGCTTACGATATATCGTCAGTTCCTAGACGTGTTCTGCACAGTAAAATTCGATGAAAGATTATAACGAGCCTAAGTCCATGACTTTACTTCAAGTTGCACTGATACTGTTGACGGTTTTCGCGCTGGCATCTGGGCAGATTTTATTTAAGCTTGCCGCCACAAGTTTTACTTATGACTCGGCAAATATTATTGGCAGTTTTTTGAATATCAAGCTGATTGTCGCTTTGCTTGTTTACGCGGTGGCTACAGTTATGTGGCTGGTGGTTCTTCGATCAATGCCTTTGCGGTTGGCATACCCGTTTGTTGCATTGGCATTCGTCATAGTTCCCGTGATGGCTCACTATTTGTTGGGCGAGGCGATTGGTTGGAAAACTTTTGCTGGTGCGGGCTTAATCGGTATCGGTGTCTGGATCTCTATTCTGGAATGATAGCGAGTTCGCAGTCCCGGGGGGATTCTCGGGTTCACATGCTCGAAGACTGATTCGCATTTGTAGATGGGTGATTAAATGAGTATTTTTTTACGCGACAGAGATTTTATACCGGCAGTAGGAGGGCTGATAAAAAAGAGTGAAGCGGGATCATCCAGTCTTGCCAGGTACTTGTTGGTTGGAGTGCTGTCCATCGCTTACTACTTAATGTTTCATGGCCCAGCCAATTTGCATGACATCTCCCACTATTTGGTGTCCGGTGTAGCGATGGCGCGGGATCACGCCAACTTTATATATCCTTATTCATCAATGGACCCTCAAGGCGGCGGGTCCGCCTACGGGTATTTTCAAGAGAATTCGCAACTTATAGACTTGTCAAAAAGTTATCCGTCGAAACTATACTCTGGCTTGTTTTCGCTTTGGTACCTGGTTTTTGGCAACATGCGGTTCTACGTACCCCACCTAGTATCGCTTTCTATTATAGTTATATCGAATCTGTTTTTATTTGCAATAGCACGGCACTTCTTTCTCGGGCTTAAGCAAGTGCTTTTCGTTATTTGCGTCACTTTCACGCCAGTTGTGGTCACGGCGATGAATCCGGCTAATGATACCTTTGCGTACTTTTCAAGTGTTTTGGTTCTGTGGTGTTGTTTTTGCACAAGACTAAGCCCACTTAGCATTGGTCTGATTGTCGGCAGCTTTTCTCACTTTCGCTCCCAGATTATTTTCTTTGTTTTTATACTGCCTATATTGTTTATATGGCTAAGCGATCGAAAGTCAGCTTTGAAAGTTGGCATTGAATCGGTGGTAGGCGTTCTCACTAGCTACATAGTGATCGGTATGCTTCTAAAATTGCCGATCACAGCCGAGGAAGTTTCAGGAGGGGGGCTGGACTTCTATATAAAGTTTTTTCTTGCCAGTTTCTATGGTCCTTCGGATGTGGCGATCATCGCTGAACAGTTTGTCCGCAATTTGGTAAACTTGGGTGATAAGAACTATCTGTATATATTTTTATTTACCGGAGTTCTCACGCTCTTTGTTAAAGAAAATGTTTTGCCAAAAACATTAGCCTTCAGCGCTTTGCTGCTGGTTTCTTTTCCCTTGTGCATATACAGTCTGGATCGTTACTCTCCTCCGCATACTCGATATTACGTAGGCGCGATTCCGTTCCTCGTGCTTTCATGGTTTTTGTTATTGGAGAGTTGCAAGTCTGTAAAGTCCAATCTTATGTCTGCGGTAACGGCCTTGTTCTTACTTACTGCATGGTATAATGTCAACGGTTTTCCGTTGAAAAACATTGCATCGGTTGACGTCATTAAAAGCCGAGTAGACTTTCTGGACTTCCCCGGTGCCGAAAAAGCATTGGCTGAGCAATTTGACGATTCTGATTTGCTAATCACAAATCACGCGTTGCCTTCTGGCTTGTCAAATTTAAAGAGCTTTATACCTTATCCCGCTTTCAGTGAGTTCAAGCAGGGAGATAACAAGGAAATTAATGGGTTGKTTTTCGTT
>NZ_JBFUIT010000390.1:0-3315 GCF_056401735.1 Luteibacter sp. P4_D7_3 | reverse complement strand
ATCTTCGGCGAACTCCTCATAACCGTACATTTCGACCGGATTGAGATAGCCCATCAGAACGATCGGTGTTTCATCGTCGGTCTCACGGAATGCTGCGACCCAGGCAAGCACGTTGTGCAACCCGACGCCTTTGCCGATAGCACGCTCACTCGCGTGCTGGATCACCGGGCCATCGGCCATGGGGTCGGAAAACGGTACCCCCAGCTCGATCACGTCGGCGCCGGCGGCAACCAGGGCGTGCAACATCGGCACGACGGCATCGGGCAGTGGATCTCCCGCGGTGACGAAAGGAATCAGACCGGTGCGACCGGCGGCCTTCAGCGCCGCGAAACGGCGATCGATGCGGCTCATCAGAGTTCGATTCCTTCACGCTCGGCGATCGTGTGCACGTCCTTGTCGCCACGACCGGAAAGATTGACGAGCACCAGGCCGTCCTTGGGCAGTTCACGCGCGAGCTTGATGCCCTGGGCGATGGCGTGGCTCGACTCCAACGCGGCGAGGATGCCCTCGGTGCGCGCCAGCAGGTGGAAGGCCTCCAGCGCTTCGTCGTCGGTGATGCCGACGTACTCGGCACGGCCGGCGTCTTTCAGGAAGGCATGCTCGGGACCGACGCCCGGATAGTCCAGGCCGGCGGAGACGGAATGCGTCTCGACGATCTGTCCATTGGCATCCGACAGCACGTAGGTGCGGTTACCGTGCAGCACGCCCGGCTTGCCCGCAGCGAGCGAGGCGGCATGCCGACCGGTTTCGATGCCATCACCCGCAGCCTCAGCGCCCACGATGCGCACATCGCGGTCGTTGAGGAAGGCGTGAAACAGGCCGATCGCGTTCGATCCGCCACCGACACACGCCGTGATCACGTCCGGCAGGCGACCGAACTGCTCGAGTACCTGCTCGCGCGCTTCGCGCCCGACGATGGCATTGAAGTCTCGAACCATCTGCGGATACGGATGCGGACCGGCCACCGTGCCGATGATGTAGAAGGTGTCCTCGACGTTGGTGACCCAGTCGCGCATCGCTTCGTTGAGCGCATCTTTCAGCGTCTTCGAGCCTGACGTGACGGGCACCACGTCGGCGCCGAGCAGACGCATGCGGTAGACGTTGATTTTCTGGCGCTCGATGTCCACGGCGCCCATGTAGACCACGCACTTCAGGCCCATGCGCGCGGCAACCGTCGCGCTGGCCACGCCGTGCTGACCGGCACCGGTCTCGGCGATGATCCGGGTCTTTCCCATGTGCCGGGCCACAAGCGCCTGGCCCACCGTGTTGTTGATCTTGTGCGCGCCCGTATGGTTCAGGTCTTCACGCTTGAGCAGGATGCGCGCGCCGCCGACATGCGCGGAAAGGCGCTCAGCGTGATACACCGGGCTGGGACGACCGACGTAGTACTTGAGGTCGCGATCGAGCTCGGCGATGAAAGCGGGATCCTTCCGCAACTTCTCATAAGCAGCGGTCAGTTCGGCGAGTGGCTCCATGAGCGTCTCAGCCACGTAGATGCCGCCGTAAGCCCCGAAGCGACCATGTGCATCCGGGTAGGCGTGGAAATCCGCAATCTCGGTCATTGCCTTCTCGTTATCTTCGTACAGCAGAAATGAAGCGTTCCATCTTAGCCCGATCCTTAATGCCGGGCGACGACTCGATCCCACTGGAGACATCCACCGCCCAGGGCCGCGCCACGCGAATGGCCTCCGCCACGTTGTCGGCATCCAGGCCACCGGCCAGGATCAGCGGCTGCGCAAGATCCTTCGGCATGAGCGACCAGTCGAAGCGCTGGCCGCTGCCGCCCTGCTCGCCAAGGCCGTGGCCGTCGAGGAGCAGACCGGCCGCCCGTGGGAACTGCCGGAGGCGTTGAAGGGCGCCCTCGCCCTCGCCCATGGCGATGGCCTTCGTGTAGCGCACACCAAACGCAGCGCATGCCTCGTCGGTTTCGCCACCGTGGAACTGAAGCATGTCCGGACGCAGCACGCGCAGCACTTCGTCGATATACGCAGGATCATCGTCCATCACCAGCGCCACGCTCGTGATGTAGGGAGGCAGGGCGTCGCGCAGGCGCGCGGCGGCAGTCGGCTCGATGTATCGCTTGCTCCGGCGGGTCATGACGAAACCGATGGCATCGACGCCCAGCCGCGCGGCCAGCTCGACATCCTCGAGCCGGGTAAGGCCGCAGAACTTGATCCGGGTCATAGCGTCACTTCCGCCGGCAGGCCCCAATGGGATTCGTAGAGAGGGCCGATAAACGTCAGGCCTTCGGCAGGCGCCGTCGCACCGGCCACCTCACGGTTGCGGCCGGCGAGCAGTTCGGCCATCCAGCCGGCGTCCTGCTCGCCACGACCGATCGGCAGCAGCGAGCCGACGATATTGCGGACCATGTGGTGCAGGAAGGCATTCGCCTCGATCTCCACCACGACATGGATGTCTTCGCGAAACACGCGGATCGAACGCACGTTGCGGCGCGCATGCACGGCCTGGCAGGAAATGGCCCGAAATGCGGAAAAGTCGTGCTCGCCGACGATCGCCTGTGCCGCCTCGTTCATTGCTTCGGCGTCGAGCTGGCGCCGCTCCCAGGCGACGAAACGCGCATCGAGCGCAGGCCGGACGAAACGCGGCAGGATGCGGTAGCGATAACGGCGCCCGCGCGCGGAAAAACGCGCGTGGAAATCGTCCGGGACCGGCTGGGCCCAGGTGACTGCCACCGAATGCGGCAGATTGGAACAGGCGCCGAGAATCCAGCCGCGCAGGTCGCGAACCACGTCGGTGTCGAAGTGCACGACCTGGCAACGGCCGTGCACGCCCGCGTCGGTGCGGCCGGCGGCGGTCACCTCGATCGGGGTATGGGCGACGAAGCTGAGCGCCCGCTCCAGCGAACCCTGGACGGTCTTCGCGTGACTCAGCCGCTGCCAGCCAAGGAAGTCGGTGCCGTCGTATTCGACGCCAAGGGCAATACGCATGGGGCGGTTCGGTACGGTGGAAACGGTAAAGGGTAGCACCCCATCGCCGGCATAGCCGGCCCACACATGCAGAAGCCCCGGGGTGGCCGGGGCTTCTGTTCAGAGCTCGCCGATGAACCGGCTCCTTGTATCTTAGGGATGCCTTCCGTTGGGAGGTGCAGCAAGTGAGATCCCGGGGAGGCCGCCGGCTCCTGGAAGCAGAGTGATTCTGACTTCGATTGTAGAGTGGCCCCCCGCCTCATTGCCCACTGCGGAGAGTATCGAGAAGCCCACAAGGGACTTCGCATTACAAGGTCGCAGCGGCATCAAATGCGAGGTCGGGGAGCCGGGATCATTCTTGCGCTAACGCGCCGAGGATGAAAGTCAT
>NZ_JBFUIT010000389.1:0-3330 GCF_056401735.1 Luteibacter sp. P4_D7_3 | reverse complement strand
AATCGAGAGTGGCTGGTGGGACGGTGCCGATGCGCGTCGCGATTACTACATCGTGCGCACGGTAGAGGGCCAGCAGGCCTGGGCCTACCTGCCGCCCGGCACACTCGACGGCTGGATGCTGCACGGCTGGTTCGCCTGAGTTTCCATGCTTCCCTTCGAACTACCGCCTCCCGCCAACGACGGAGATGCCCCCGCCCCCGCTTATGCCGAGCTGCATGCACTGAGTGACTTCAGTTTTCAGCGCGGTGCATCCAACGCGCGCGAACTGTTCGAACGTGCGAAGGACATCGGTTACGGCGCCTTGGCCATCACCGACGAATGCTCCCTCTCCGGCATCGTGCGTGCGCTGGAGGCCTCGCTGGAAAGCAACCTGCCCCTGATCGTCGGCAGTGAGTTCCGGCTCGAGGACGGCACCGTGCTGGTTCTGCTGGTGGAGAACCAGGCCGGCTATACCGAATTGTGCAGGCTCATCACCCTGGGTCGCCGACGCGCGGCCAAGGGCCACTACGAGCTGCACCGTACCGACATCGAGTCTCTCGCCGGGGGGCTTTGCCTGCTATGGATTCCCGGGCCCCTGAACGCCGCCGACGCCACGCTGCACGACGAGCGCGCCCACTGGGTGGCAAAGCATTTCAGCGGCCGCGCATGGCTTGCCGTCGAGCTGCACCGTGGCCAGCACGACGACGCTGAACTAATGGCTCTGCGCGAGCTTGGCGTGCGTCACGCGTTGCCTTGTGTCGCCGCCGGCGACGTCCACATGCACCTGCGCCGGCGTCGCGCCCTGCAGGACGTCATGACGGCGATCCGGCTCAACCGACCCATCGCCGAAGCAGGCCACGCCCTGTTTCCCAACGGCGAGCGTCACCTGCGCCGGCGCGAGACCCTCGCACGCATCTATCCCGCGGACCTTATCGACGAGACGCTCGTGGTCGCCGCACGTTGCACGGGTTTCGATATCCGCGGCATCAACTACGTCTATCCACGTGAGCTGGTTCCCGAGGGCATGGATGCACCGGCCTACCTGCGCCAGCTCACCTATGCCGGCGCCGCCACGCGCTGGCCCGAAGGCATCCCCGAGCGGCTGGTCGAACGCATCGAGAAAGAATTGATGCTCGTCGGCCAGATGCAGTACGAAGCCTTCTTCCTCACCGTGCAGGACATCGTGCGGTTCGCCCGCTCGCGCGAGATCCTCTGCCAGGGCCGCGGCTCGGCAGCGAACTCCGTGGTCTGCTTCTGCCTGGCCATTACCGAGGTCAATCCGGCGCAGATCTCCACCCTCTTCGAACGATTCATTTCGATCGAACGCGATGAGCCGCCGGATATCGATGTCGACTTCGAACACGAACGCCGCGAGGAAGTGCTGCAGTACGTCTTCAACAAATACGGACGCGAACGTGCCGCACTCGCCGCCACCGTGATCAGCTATCGGCGCAAGAGTGCCGCGCGCGATGTGGGTCGCGCGCTTGGCCTGTCGGAAGACCAGCTCGACCAACTCAGCCATGCCTACTCGCATGCGCATGGCGATGTACCGATCACCGTGCGCCTTCAGGAGCGTGGTTTCGACATCGGCAGCCGGACCCTTCGCCAGCTGGTCGTGCTGGTGGAGGAACTCAACGGCATGCCCCGGCACCTGTCGCAACATGTCGGTGGCTTCGTCATCTCCGACACGCCATTGCACTACCTCGTTCCCGTGGAGAACGCCGCCATGGACGATCGCACGATCATCCAGTGGGACAAGGATGACCTGGAAACGATGAAGCTGCTCAAGGTGGACTGCCTGGCGCTGGGCATGCTCACCTGCATGCGCAAAGCGGTCGAGCTGTTACGCAAGCTTGGCGGTGAGGATTACCGTCGCCTCGCCGACATTCCCATGGACGACCCCGACACCTACACGATGATCCAGAACGCCGATACCGTCGGTGTCTTCCAGATCGAATCGCGCGCGCAGATGTCCATGCTGCCGCGACTGAAACCCGCGTGCTATTACGACCTGGTTATCCAGGTGGCCATCGTCAGGCCCGGTCCTATCCAGGGCGGCATGGTCCATCCCTACCTGCAGCGTCGAAAGCTTCCCGCCAATGAGATCGTCTACGAACACGGCGTGCGACCGGTGCTGGAACGTACGCTCGGCGTGCCGATCTTCCAGGAGCAGGTCATGGCGATCCTGCAGGTCGTCGCGAATTTTACCGCCGGCGAATCGGACGAATTGCGCCGCTCCATGGCGGCATGGAAGCGCCGCGGCGGTCTGCAGAAATTCGAGCCGAGGATTCGCCGCAATATGGCGGAGAACGGATACACACCGGAATTCACCCAGCAGATCATCGACCAGATCCAGGGCTTTGGCAGCTACGGTTTTCCCGAATCGCATTCGGCCGGTTTCGCCCTGATCGCCTATGCGTCCTCCTACATGAAGTGCCACCACCCGGCGGTCTTCACCTGTGCGCTGCTCAATAGCCAGCCGATGGGCTTCTACGCGCCAGCACAACTGGTGGCCGATCTTCGTCGGCATGGCGTGGAAGTTCGCCCGCCGGATGTCACAGCCAGCGACTGGGACTGCACCCTGGAGCGCTTACCGAATACATCCGACACCTTCGCCCTGCGCCTGGGCTTACGACTGATCGGCGGCCTGTCCGCCGATCTCGGTGTGCGAATCGTCGCCGCGCGTGCTGAGACACCGTTTCGCGACCTGGCCGATCTCGCCCGCCGCGCCGGCATGAATCGCTTCGAGCGAGAACGCCTTGCCGACGCGGGAGCCTTGCGCGTCCTCAGCGGCCATCGCCATCGCGCACGCTGGGAGAGTTCGGGCATCGAGCGAGCGCTGCCCCTGCTCGACAACGTCGCCGAGGAACGCCCGACCCTGCGACCGCCTACGCTCACGGAAAATGTTTTCGCCGATTACGCCACTCATGGCCTCTCACTTGCCGCACATCCGCTCAGCCTGATTCGCAAGAACTTGCAATCCCGGCGCGTGCGTCGCGCCAGCGAACTCGAAACCACTCGTAACGGGGCCTGGATACGCCACGCCGGCCTGGTCACCGTGCGCCAGCGACCGCAAACCGCGAGCGGCATCACCTTCGTCACCCTGGAAGACGAAACCGGACAGGTCAACGTGATCGTGCGGCCCAGGGTGGCCGAAGCCTGTCGCCAGGCACTGCTCGATGCCGTGCTCCTGGCTGTCGACGGGCAATGGCAGGCGATCGATGGTGTGCGCCACCTGATAGCGAATCGTCTTCACGATTTCAGTGACCTGCTGCCGGCTTTGGGCTCGGTCTCGCGCGACTTTCACTAGTCCACGCCCTGCTCACACCACGCGTCCCACGCCGTCACTTA
>NZ_JBFUIT010000388.1:0-3343 GCF_056401735.1 Luteibacter sp. P4_D7_3 | reverse complement strand
GACCACGCCCGCCCAGCACATCCTTGATTTCCGTCAGCGACTTCTTGCCCAGGTTCGGCGTCTTCAACAGCTCGACTTCGGTCTTCTGGACCAGGTCGCCGATGTAGTAGATGCTTTCGGCCTTGAGGCAGTTCGCCGAACGGACCGTCAGTTCGAGATCGTCGATCGGACGCAGCAGGAGCGGATCGAACCCGCCCTTCTCCGCCTTGGTCGAATCGCTCTCGCGGCGCGAGAAATCGCCGAAAACCGACAGCTGATCGTTGATGATTTCAGCCGCCTTGCGGACAGCGTCTTCAGCACCGATCGTGCCGTTCGTCTCGATATCCAGCACGAGCTTGTCGAGGTTGGTGCGCTGCTCGACACGAGCGGCGTCCACTTCGTAAGCCACGCGCAGGACCGGCGCGAACGACGCGTCGAGCTGCAGACGGCCGATCGGCCGCGTCTCGTCATCCGGATGCTGGCGCGCGCTGGCCGGCTGGTAGCCGACGCCGCGACGCACCTTCAGACGCATGTTCAGTGCCACATCCTTGGTGAGGTGGCAGATCACGTGGTCCGGGTTGACGATTTCTACGGAATGGTCGACCGCGATGTCGCCTGCGGTGACCACGCCTTTGCCCTTCTTCGACAGCGTCAGGGTGACTTCGTCACCACTGTGCTGGCGGATGGCAACATCCTTGAGGTTCAGCAGGACTTCGATCACGTCCTCCTGCAAACCCTCAAGCGTTGTGTACTCGTGCAGCACGCCGTCGATTTCGACCTCGACGATGGCGCTGCCCGGGATCGAAGAGAGCAGCACGCGACGCAGCGCGTTGCCCAGGGTGTGACCAAAGCCACGCTCGAGCGGCTCGACCACCACCTTAGCGCGGTTCGCTCCAAGYTGCTCGACGCTGAGGCCACGAGGCCGCAGCACACTAGTTGACGAAACTGCCATGCAAGGCTCCGGTGAATTACTTCGAGTAAAGCTCGACGATCAGGGCTTCGTTGATGTCGGCCGGCAGATCACCGCGATCCGGCACAGCCTTGAACGTGCCTGCGAACTTCTTGCTGTCGACCTCGACCCACGACGGACGAAGGTCCATCGTGTCAAAGACCGTCGCCGCTTCCTGGACGCGCAGCTGACCGCGAGCCTTTTCGGTCAGCGAGACTTCGTCGCCCGGACGGACGTGGTAGGAAGGCACGTTGACCTTCTTGCCATTGACCGTCACGGACTTGTGAGCCACGAGCTGACGAGCCTGGGCGCGGGTAACCGCGAAACCCATGCGGAACACGACGTTGTCGAGACGGCTTTCCAGGAGGCGAAGCAGGTTTTCACCCGTATTGCCCTTCTGGGTCGAAGCCTTGGTGTAGTAGTTGCTGAACTGACGCTCGAGCACACCGTAGATGCGCTTGACCTTCTGCTTTTCACGCAGCTGGACGGCGTAGTCGGACAGACGGGCGCGCTTGTTTGCGCCATGCTGACCGGGTTTGTTCTCGAGCTTGCACTTGGAATCAAGCGCGCGGGCCGGGCTCTTCAGACCGAGGTCGGCACCTTCACGACGCGCAAGTTTGCAGGTAGCTCCACGATAACGGGCCATGGGTATGCTCCTTAGACGCGACGCTTCTTGGGGGGACGGCAGCCGTTATGCGGAATCGGCGTGACGTCAATAATGTTGAGCACTTTGTAGCCCAACGCATTCAGCGAACGCACGGCCGACTCACGGCCCGGGCCGGGGCCCTTGATGCGAACTTCCACGGTCTTCACACCGTAGTCGCCAGCAGCGCGGCCAGCCTTTTCGGCTGCCACCTGAGCGGCGAACGGGGTCGACTTACGGGAGCCGCGGAAACCCGCGCCGCCTGCAGTCGCCCACGACAGGGCATTGCCCTGGCGATCGGTGATCGTGACGATGGTGTTGTTGAAAGAAGCCTGCACGTGGGCCACGGCATCCGTGACAACGCGCTTGATCTTCTTCTTGGTTTTAACCGGCTTAGCCATAATCGGTATCCGTTACTTCTTGATCGGACGACGCGGACCCTTGCGGGTACGGGCGTTGGTACGCGTGCGCTGGCCGCGCACCGGCAGGCCGCGACGGTGGCGCAGGCCACGATAGCAACCGAGGTCCATCAGACGCTTGACCGCCATACCGATCTCGCGGCGAAGATCGCCCTCGACCGTGTACTTGGCGATCTCGGCGCGGATCTTCTCGACCTCACCTTCGCTAAGCGACTTGATGGGAGTGGTCGGAACCACGCCCGAGTCGACGCAAACCTTCTTCGCCCGCGAACGGCCGATTCCATAAATGCTCTGCAGGCCGACCCAGACATGCTTCTGGACCGGCAAATTGACACCCGCGATGCGCGCCATGATGTACTGTCTCCGATGCGTTTCGTGCGCGGTAAACGCGCAATTCTAACCTGAATTAACCTAAACGGGAAGTCCTGCGGCGCTGGGCGCCAAGGCCTCCCCTACTTGGGGGTCTCTGCCGCGTCTCAGCTGCGACGGAGATTGGACTTCTTGAGCAGACTCTCGTACTGGTGGCTGACGAGATGGGCCTGGACCTGAGCCGTAAAGTCCATCACCACCACCACCACGATCAGCAGCGAAGTGCCGCCGAAATAGAACGGAACGTGCCAGGCGTTCTGCATGAACGTGGGCACCAGGCAGACCAGGACGATGTAAACCGCGCCAACACCGGTAAGCCGGGTCATGACGCCATCGATGTAGTCTGCCGTGGCGCGACCCGGACGGATGCCCGGAATCAACGCGCCCGAACGCTTGAGGTTATCGGCCGTTTCCTGCGAGTTGAACACGATCGCCGTGTAGAAGAAGGCGAACCCGATCACCAGCACCGCGAACACGATGTCGTGCACCGGCTCACCCGGGCTCAACGCCGTGGTCAACCACTGCAACCAACGCGACTGGTGGGCAGTGCCGAACCAGGTCGCCGCAGTCGCGGGGAAGAGCAAGAGGCTGGTCGCGAAGATCGGCGGAATGACGCCCGCCATATTGATCTTCAGCGGCAGGTGCGAAGTCTGGCGCTGGAACTGGCGCTGACTGCCCTGCTTCGCGTAGTTCACGGTGATACGCCGTTGAGCGCGCTCCATGAACACCACGAAAGCGGTTACCGCCAGGATCAGCGCGGTCACCATGAGCAGCTTCAGAACCGACAGCTCTCCGTTGTTCGCCATGGTCAGCGTGTGCGCGATGGCACCCGGGAGACCGGCCACGATACCGGCGAAGATCAGCATCGAAATGCCGTTGCCGATACCGCGCTCCGTGATCTGCTCGCCGAGCCACATCAGGAACATCGTGCCGGCGGTGAGACCGACGACGGATGCCATGACGAAGCCCGCACCGGGCATATAG
>NZ_JBFUIT010000387.1:0-3353 GCF_056401735.1 Luteibacter sp. P4_D7_3 | reverse complement strand
AAGATATTGTCCGCCCGCGCCGCCTTTGCGCTCGCGTTCCTTGCCGCTGGCTCGTTCACCGCCCAGGCCGATCAGGCGCCACTGGCACACCGGATCGTCCGGATCACCCTCGACGGCGCGACCGACAAGGGCACGTCCGGACGCCTGCTCCTGTTCGCTGCACCGGCCGCTGTGGCCAGGGAAGCAGCGAAGGACGGCAAGGTGGAAGAGGTCGATACGAATCCGTTCCAGCCGAAGGCCGTCTCCGTCGCCGCGCGCGAGGTGAGCTGGATCGCCCCCGGGCAGTCGGTCGACCTCGACACGGACGGCGAAGCCTTTCCCGACGGATTCTCGAGCCTTCCGCCGGGCGATTACCTGGTCCAGGCGGTCCTCGACGTCGGCCACGACTACAACTACAGCGGCCGCCATGGCGGCGATCTGGTCAGCGAGGTCACCCCGGTGAAGCTCACGGCCGGTGGCTCGCTCCCCGCGCTGAAGCTGACCCGGACCGTCCCGGCGAGGGACGTCTGGCAGTTGCCGCCCTCGGTGCCCCAGGCGGTTCGCGACGTGCYGCCGGAGGCCCGCCAGCACGCGCACGCCGAGGTCCTGCAGAGCACGGCCCTGACCGCTTTCGCGGGCCGTCCGCTGTCGATCCGCGCCTGGGTGGTGACGCCGCCGGGTTACGACCCGAACGGTAAGACGCGTTATCCGACCGTCTTCGTCACCCATGGTTTTGGCGGTAGCTTCGATCGCTACGCCGGGACCATCGCCAACCTCTGGGCGGCGATGTCGAACAAGAGCATGCCGCCGATGATCTGGGTGCTGCTCGACGAGTCCGGCCCGACCGGCACGCACGAGTTCGCCGACTCGGTGAATAACGGCCCGTGGGGCCAGGCACTGACTACGGAATACATCCCGTGGCTCGAAGGCCGCTACAAGATGGACGCCAAAGTGGGCGGCCGCTTCCTCAACGGCCACTCCTCGGGCGGCTGGGCCACGCTATGGCTGCAGACGCGTTACCCGAAGGTCTTTGGCGGCACGTGGTCCACCTCGCCGGACCCGAGCGACTTTCACAATTTCACCGGCATCGACCTGTATGCCGCCAATGCCAACGCGTACAAGCGCCCGGACGGTACGGCGTATCCGCTGATTCGTGACAAGGGCCAGGTCATCGCCACCTTTGAGACCTTTGCCCATCTCGAGCGCGTGCTCGGTGCCTACGGCGGCCAGCTCGGTTCGTTCGAATGGGTGTTCTCGCCCCGTGGCAAGGACGGTCGTCCCGAGCCGATGTTCAACCGCGACACGGGCGCGATCGACCCGGCCGTGGTCGCTTACTGGCACGACCATTACGACATTGCACAGCGCCTGCGCACGCACTGGCCCGAGCTGAAGCCGGACCTCGACGGCAAGATTCACCTGATCGTCGGTACGGCGGACACGTTCTATCTCGATGGTTCTGCGAAACTTCTCAAAGACACGCTCGACGGGCTCCATGCGAAGAGCGATATCCGTTTCCTTCCGGGCAAGACGCATTTCGACCTTTATGTGGAAGGCGACGACCGCAACGCGCTGCTGAAGAAAATCGCGTGGGAGATGTATGGCGTGGCAAGGCCGGGGCAAGGTAAATAAGGGACGCGGCATGACCTACGACGAACTCTGGCGGCGCTCGGTCGACGAGCCTGAGCTGTTCTGGGCCGAGCAGGCGCGGCTGATCCACTGGGAGACGCCGCCGCAACGCATTCTGGACGAGTCGCGGCCGCCGTTTCGTCGGTGGTTCGTCGGAGGCACGACCAATCTTTGCCACAACGCGATCGATCGCCATCTCGATGAGCGTGGCGACCAGCTGGCCCTCGTGGCGGTCTCCACCGAAACCGACACGACGCGCGAAATCACCTATCGCGAACTCCACCGTGAGGTGAATTCGTTCGCTGCCGTACTCATCGAACTCGGCGTGGGCAAGGGCGATCGTGTCGTCATCTACATGCCGAATATCGCCGAGGCCGTGTTCGCGATGCTTGCGTGTGCGCGCATCGGTGCCATTCATTCGGTGGTGTTCGGTGGCTTCGCCGCACACAACCTCGCCTTGCGCATCGATGACGCCGAGCCTGTGCTGCTGATCTGCGCCGACGCGGGTATGCGCGGAGGCAAGGTCATTCCGTACAAGCCGCTCATCGACGCCGCGCTACGCGAAACGAAAGCGCCGCCGAAGCATGTGTTGATCGTCAATCGCGAGCTCGATCCGGCCATGGAACGCATCGATGGCCGCGATGTCGATTACGCGAAGGCGCGCCGCAAGCACGAGGGCGCGATGGTTCCGGTCACATGGCTGGAATCCAACGAGCCCAGCTACCTGCTCTACACCTCGGGCACGACCGGCAAGCCGAAGGGTGTGCAGCGCGACGTGGGTGGCTATGCGGTGGCACTGGCCCTGTCGATGACGACGATCTTCGACCTGCATCCGGGCCAGACCATTCTGTGCACCTCCGATGTCGGTTGGGCCGTGGGTCACTCCTACAACGTATACGGCCCGCTGATCGGCGGCTGTACCGCGATTCTCTACGAAGGCCTGCCGACGGCACCGGATCCGGGTGTCTGGTGGCGCCTTTGCGAGAAGTACCGGGTGAGGAACATGTTCTCGTCGCCCACGGCGATCCGCGTGCTGAAGAAGCAGGACGCGTCGTGGCTGTCGAAGTACGATCTCTCGGCGCTGAAATACATCTTTTGTGCCGGCGAACCGTTGGATCACACGACCTACGAGTGGCTGTCGGCGGGTACCGGCAAACTCGTCGTCGACAACTACTGGCAGACCGAAACCGGCTGGCCGGCGGTATCGCTCATGCCGGGCCTGGACCTCAAGCCGGTCAGGCCGGGTTCGCCCGGATTCCCGACGTTCGGCTTTCGCATGCGCGTGATCGATGAGGCGACGGGGGATGAGAAGGCGCGGGGCGAGAAGGGCGTGCTGGTGATCGAGCCGCCACTGCCGCCCGGCTGCCTGAGCACCATCTGGCGCGACGACGACCGCTATGTGCGGAGTTATTTCGGGCACTTCAAGGAGTTGCTTTACAGCTCGCTGGATTGGGCGGTGCAGGATGCGGACGGCTACCTGTTCATTCTTGGTCGCACCGACGATGTCATCAACGTAGCGGGTCATCGGCTCGGCACGCGTGAGATCGAGGAGTCGGTGGCCACGCTGGGCGCCGTGGCGGAAGTCGCGGTGGTCGGCATCGGCGACGAACTCAAGGGCCAGTTGCCCGCCGTCTTTGCGACGCTGAAGCAGGGCGTGACCGACGACCCGCGCGACGTGGCACAGGCGATGGAACGACGGGTGGTCGAGCTGCTCGGTGCGGTGGCGCGCCCCGGCTGCGTCTATGTGG
>NZ_JBFUIT010000386.1:0-3355 GCF_056401735.1 Luteibacter sp. P4_D7_3 | reverse complement strand
GCGCACGTCTGCCTCGGCCAGGACGCCCTCGGTGACTAACCGACGCGCCATACCCGTCAGACCCGCCAGCATGGGCGCCTGCATTTGTGAAGCCATTTTGGGTCCCGTTTCCCCGAGATACGCGCCTGAATCTACTCTAGATTGTGGGTTTGGTCACGCGCTCAGGCGTGAAAGTGCGGACCAGGCAGCTGAGGCGGGCGCTGGGCAGGGTGTCTCGTTTCCCGAGGCGGATATCCCTTATGATTCAACGACCATCGGGGACATATCTTGAGCCGTATCAGCATTATCCTGCCCGCCAAAAACGAGGCGGCCGCACTGAAAGACCTTCTTCCCCGCCTGACCGCTGCCCAGCCGGGCGCCGAGATCATCGTCGTGGACGACGGATCGACCGACGACACCCGCGCCGTGTGCGCGGCGTCCGGTGTTATCTGCCTTTCCTCCCCATACTCGATGGGCAACGGCGCGGCGATCAAGCGCGGCGCCCGCAAGGCAACCGGCGAGATCCTCGTCTTCATGGACGGCGATGGCCAGCATGACCCAGCAGACATTGCCCGCATGGTCGGCCGGCTTGAGCAGGGTTTCGACATGGTGGTCGGCGCGCGCGACTGGGAGAGCCAGGCGGGCGTGGGCCGTGGCCTCGCCAACACGCTCTATAACTGGTTGGCTAGCCGGATGACCGGGCATGTGGTTGCCGACCTGACGTCGGGGTTTAGGGTGGCTCGGGCCGAACGCTTCCGTGAGTTCATCCATTTGCTGCCGAACGGGTTCTCGTATCCGACGACCAGCACGATGGCGTTTTTTCGCAGTGCCTATGGCGTGGCCTACGAACCAATCAAGGCTGCCGAGCGGGTAGGCAAAAGCCACATCAAACCCTTAAAGGACGGCATTCGCTTTTTGCTGATCATCTTCAAGATCGCGACGCTATATTCGCCGCTCAAATTGTTCGTGCCGGTGAGCTTCCTGTTCTTTCTCGCCGGCTGCGTGAACTATGCTTTTACCTTTCTGAGCTACGGCCGCCTGACAAACGGTAGCACGCTTATGTGGAGTGCCTCCGTCATTGTGTTTCTCATTGGCCTGGTATCGGAGCAGATTACGTCACTGACGTATCGGCGAACGGATTGACCGCTATGGAAACCATGGCTGAAGTTGCCGGCTCGCGCCCGACCGTCGCCGTCTGCGTGGTCACATTTAACCACGCTGCCTACATCGCAGATTGCCTAGTAAGCGTGCTATGCCAGCAGGTGGACGCCGATGTCAAGCTTTGGGTTGGCGATGATATGTCTACCGACGGCACCAGCGAGATCGTCGCCGACATTGCCAGGGCTTGGCCAGGGCGGGTACACCACGTGGTGCACGCCTCGCGGCTGGGTCCGATCGGGAACTACCGCGCGATCATCGAAGCCGCAGAGGGAGACTTTGTCGCTCACCTCGATGGCGATGATATGTGGCTACCTGGCAAACTTCGCGAACAGCTTGGCGCGCTAGCAGAGGCTCCTGACTGTAGTGCGTCGTGCACCAATGCATTGGTTTTCGATGACGCGCGCGAGCCGGTAGGCTGGTTCAGCAACGCAACCTCAGGCAGGTTTGATACCGCGGCGCTCCTTCGGCGCGGCAATTTCCTCAACCACAGTTCATTGCTCTATCGCGCTCAATTTCGCGGAAGAATCCTCGCGCTGCCACCCCCTTTCATCGACTACCGCATGCACCTTGAGCTGAGCGCACTAGGACCGATCGTCTACACTGCAAAACCCTTTGTCGGCTACCGCGTGAACTCTGCAGGGTCGATGTTGCGACGAGACAACGAAGCGGTTCGTCGCCAGTACTTCGAAGCCATCGAGAAGGCGTTGCCAACGGTGTCGCCAAAGGTTCGGGCAGAAGCGTGTGCAGACTTCGTTCGGCGCGTTGTCTTTCGCTCGTTGAGTCTTCGTCGCCTTGCACTCATCACTGAGTGGTGGCCACTGCTGTCAAGACTGTCCCATGAGTCGCGGCCTCGGTTCATGGGGCGCTGCACGCTCCAGGTGGCTGCCGAGGGTATGCGGCAGGCCATCCAGATTACGGGGTCCTTCCTCCTTCGCGCTCATCTGCGCGTACTTTACTTCCGGTAACTTATGTCGAAGCGATTCCTTCGGATGGCGCGCGCCGCCGTCCTCGGCTGGCTCACACCTCGAAGGTACGAGTGCGCCGTTTGCACTCGACGTGTCGGCGGGTTCCTTCCTTACCGAAGGGGTATGGCTTCCGTGTCGCCGGCGATGCGACAGCTTCAACTGAACGGCAGCGACGTCGATCACTTCGAGTGTCCGCGCTGTGGCGCCAACGACCGACTCCGCCACCTTGTCCTCTATCTGGACGCCACGTCGCTCATGTCGCGCGTATCGGGTGGGCGGGTGCTGCATTTCGCGCCAGAGAAGAAGCTGACGGAGCGGATCGTCGCCGCACGGCCGACGACTTACATACGAGCCGATATCGCGCCGGGATCAGCGGAAATCGTCCGGGTGGACATGACGGCCATGCAATTCGCCGACGACTCGTTCGATCTGCTCATTGCAAATCACGTACTGGAACATGTTGCCGATCTCGCGGCGGCGCTTCGCGAGGTGGCACGGGTACTTGTGCCCGGGGGGCTTGCCATTTTGCAAACGCCTTACAGCCGAGTACTTCACCGTATGTTCGAGGATCCGGGCGTACAGGCGGAGGATGCACGTCTAGAACTGTACGGACAAGAGGATCACGTGAGGCTATTCGGTAGCGATATTGCGGAACATATTGCGCATCTCTCGGGCATGACGCCGTGCGTCAGTACTCACGACGAGCTCCTGGGGCACGTTGACTTCCACCGCCATGGCGTTAACCCCCACGAACCGTTCCTTCTGTTTCGTAAAGACGTCTAGCGGAAAGTGGGCAGTCCATAACGCGCCAGCAAAGCCAGTTTGCGTGGGAGCCAGGTAAAGGCGGCGTAATAGTGCTTCGCGTCGATGGTGCGTTTTGTCTGAAGTTCGCGCCGGACCAAGCGAAGTTGCGCGCGGTGGGTCCAGGTCGCACGGGCGGTGGCAAGATAGACTTCGCTCCAGAGTCGACGATCCCTGCGGATTAGCGAGAGGACGGCGCCCTCAGTCAACAGCACTGTCAGATGAAGCGCAAGCAGGACGCGCCACGCGCCGGAAGGGGTGAATACTGCCAGAAGGAACGTCTTGTTCCTCTCGCTAAGGGCCCGCCGACGATAGGTCGTTACCAATCTGCCATCGTCGACGCGATTTCCACCGAAACTGAGGCCCTGTCTGTGACGGTACCCCGTAACGGGGAGGCATCGTACGTCGTAGCCGAGTTGGCGCGCCGCACAGCAAAGATACATGTCTTC
>NZ_JBFUIT010000385.1:0-3369 GCF_056401735.1 Luteibacter sp. P4_D7_3 | reverse complement strand
CTGTTGTCCGGTGCGTTCATTGGTGCAGACGCTGGCGATTCGGAAGAAGAACAGACCGACTTTACCGGACTGGAAACGCCGCCTGCGGTAACCCATGGTGCGCCCGGGCGTCGCTTCGTGCTGCACGCGGCCGACCTGGGCTCGCTCGATATCGGTTCGCCGGTCTATTACCGGCGCATCCAGGTCGGCCGCATCGTTTCGTACGAGCTGGACAAGGACGGCAAGGGCGTGTCCCTGCAGCTGTTCGTCGACGGCCCGAACGATCGCTTCGTCCACCAGGATGCGCGCTTCTGGAATGCCAGTGGCGTGGATGTGTCGCTCGGTGCCGATGGCCTCAAGCTCAACACGCAGTCGCTCGCCACGGTGATCGCCGGCGGCGTCGCATTCCAGGATGCGCCGGGGCCGCACGACGAAACGGCGGCGCCGGAGATGAAAGAGTTCAGCCTGTTCAATGACCAGGCCACGGCCATCGCGCCGCCGGACGGCAAGCCGCGTTATATCCGCATGCGCTTCGAGCACTCGTTGCGTGGACTCAACGTGGACGCCCCGGTCGAGTTCCTCGGCGTGAAATTCGGTCGCGTCGTGTCGGTCAACCTCGATTACGATGCGAAAACGCAGACCTTCCCGGTCATCGTCGGTGCGGTGGTCTATCCGGACCGCCTGGGCCAGGCCCACGACAAGCTGGCCAAGCTCTCCGGCGGCACCGACGATTCGGAGATGCCGAAGATCATGAGTGGTCTGGTGGCCCACGGCCTGCGTGCGCAGGCACGTAACGGCAACCTGCTCACCGGCCAACTCTATATCGCCCTGGACTTCGATCCGAAGGCGAAGAAGGTGGCATTCAACGAGAACGCCCGGCCGTTCGAAATCCCGACGACGCCGGGTGATTTCGACCACCTGCAGGAGCAGATCGCCAGCATCGTCGACAAGATCGAGAAGATTCCGTTCGATTCCATCGGCAAGAACCTCGACGGCAGCCTGCACGAACTCAACGGCACGTTGAAGCAGGTCAATACCGAGCTGCTGCCCGAGGCAAAGCGCACGCTGCAAGGCGTGAACAAGACGGTCGGCACGGCCAACGATGCGCTGTCGGAGGATTCCCCGCTCCAGCAGAACATCGGCAACACCCTCGAGGAGCTGCAGCGCACGGTGCGCTCGGTTCGCGCTTTCACCGATTACCTCGGTCGTCATCCCGAGGCGTTGCTGCGCGGCCGGGGCGCCGACGCTCCGCCGCCGGTCTCCACGCCGTCGACCCCGAAGCAGGGCAAGGACGTACAGCCATGATCCAGACACTTCGCCTTGCCGGCGCCGCTCTCCTGGTCACCGCCCTGGGCGCGTGCTCCTCGGCGCCCACGCACTTCCATACCCTGGTGCCGTCGTCGGCCCCGATGGCGTCCGTGGCCGCGCCCTTCGTGATCGACGTGCAGGCCGTCGGCGTGCCGCCACAGGTGGACCAACCCTCCCTGGTACTGCGCCACGGCGCCACCGGTGTCTCCGTGCTGGATGGGGAACGCTGGGCCTCGCCGCTCGGCGACGAGATTCGCGGCGCTCTTGTGGCCGACCTCTCCGCTCGCCTGGGAACGCACGACGTGCACGGACTGCCCCATGCCAAGGGCGACAAGGTCGTTCGCGTGCAGCTGGATGTACGCCGCTTCGACTCCGAAGTGGGCGGTAGCGCCACCCTGGAGGCAAGCTGGTCGGTTCGCTCGGGGGAGACGGCGGGCGCAGCCTGTGCCTCGCGAGCCAGCGAGCCGGCGGGCTCGAGCTACGACAGCCTCG
The DNA here is from genome assembly GCF_056401735.1 of Luteibacter sp. P4_D7_3. Lineage (NCBI taxonomy): Bacteria > Pseudomonadati > Pseudomonadota > Gammaproteobacteria > Lysobacterales > Rhodanobacteraceae > Luteibacter > Luteibacter sp. P4_D7_3. The sequence goes on along the minus strand of NZ_JBFUIT010000385.1, from coordinate 1,590 downwards.
TCGAGGCCCATCAACGGGCCGTTGGCCAGGTCGCCGACCAGGTGGCTGCCGCCGTCCGGGCCGTCGCCGCCGGCCAGTCCACCTGCCAGTAACGGCTCCCCTGTAGGAGCCGATTCATCGGCGATGGGTGCTCGCGCCCACGCCCGAAGCCCCGCTCCGCAGGGATCGCCGATGAATCGGCCCCTACAGAAAGCGCCCCTGCGCCGCCTTTCGCTTTGCCTGAACCGTCCCCGTGGGATAGTCTCCCGCGATTGTGAGCATCCCACCGGTACCCAACACCATGCAGGACACCCAAGACCAGGGCACGCGCGAACAGGGCGGTTACGCCCCCGACGCCGTCGAGACCGCCGCGCAGCACTTCTGGAACGCCACCCGCGCGTTCGAAGTGACCGAGGACGCGAGCAAGCCGAAGTTTTATTGCCTCTCGATGCTGCCGTACCCCTCGGGCGCCCTTCACATGGGCCACGTTCGCAACTACACCATCGGCGACGTGATCAGCCGTTTCCAGCGTCAGCAGGGCAAGAACGTATTGCAGCCGATGGGTTGGGATGCGTTCGGCCTGCCGGCCGAAAACGCCGCGATCAAGAACAACACCGCGCCGGCGAAGTGGACCTACAAGAACATCGAGCACATGCGCGAGCAGCTCAAGCGCATGGGCTTCGCCTACGACTGGACCCGCGAGGTCACCACCTGCCGCCCCGAGTACTACCGGTGGGAACAGCAGATGTTCACCCGGCTGATGAAGAAGGGCCTGGTGTACCGCAAGAACAGCGTCGTCAACTGGGATCCGGTCGACCAGACCGTGCTGGCCAACGAGCAGGTGATCGACGGTCGCGGCTGGCGCTCGGGCGCCTTGGTCGAGAAGCGCGAGATTCCGCAGTGGTTCCTCAAGATCACCGCGTACGCGCAGGAATTGCTCGACGGCCTGGATACGCTGCCGGGCTGGCCCGATGCGGTCAAGACCATGCAGCGCAACTGGCTGGGTCGCTCGGAGGGCCTCGAAATCCACTTCGACGTGGACGGCGAGTCTGAGCCGCTGACGGTCTTCACCACGCGCCCGGACACCTTGATGGGGGTCTCGTACGTCGCGGTAGCGGCCGAGCACCCCATTGCCACGCGTGCCGCGGTGGGCAACGCGGGTCTTGCCGGGTTCATCGAAAGCTGCAAGGCCGGCGGTGTATCCGAAGCCGAGCTCGAGACGCAGGAGAAGCGCGGCTACTACACGGGCGTCGATGCCACGCATCCGCTTACCGGCGAGAAGGTGCCGGTGTGGGTCGCCAACTTCGTGCTGATGGGTTATGGCACGGGTGCCGTCATGGCCGTACCGGGTCACGACCAGCGCGACTGGGAATTCGCCCAGAAGTATTCGCTGCCGATCAAGATGGTCGTCGTCGATCGCGGTGTGGTCGATGCCGTGGCCGAACTGCGTCGCGACCTCGCGACCGACGGTGGCGACGTGGTGCAGAACGCACTGGAAGGCGGCTCGTCCGATGCCTACCAGTCGTCCTCGGCGGTCGAGACGATCAAGACCTTCGAGTCCGATATCCAGACCGCCGGTGCGTACACCGAGTACGGCACGCTGATCAATTC
>NZ_JBFUIT010000384.1:0-3382 GCF_056401735.1 Luteibacter sp. P4_D7_3 | reverse complement strand
CCGTAGCACCGCGTTCGCATTCCATGTGAACTGAGCGGCCCTCAGCTTATGCGGCCCCAAGGGCCTTACCCCTCGCGGCACCAAACGTCGAAGTTCGTTGTGGTCGAGAGCGCACCGCCGACAAACATGCCGCGCGCCCGCTATCGTAGGAGCCGATTCATCGGCGAACGCTCTTGCCTTACAGCTATCCTTTCGCGATGACCAAGACCGTCAAAGCCAAACCCAATACCCTGACCATCGCCGGCTCAGACTCCGGCGGCGGCGCAGGCATCCAGGCTGACCTGAAAACCTTCCACGCGCGCGGAACCCACGGTCTCACCGCGATAACAGCCGTGACATCGCAGAACACGCGTGCCGTGACTGCTGTGCACACCCTGCCTCTCTCTCACATTCGCAGCCAGATCGATGCGGTGTTCGATGACTTTCCGATCTCGGCGGTGAAGACCGGCATGCTCGGCAGTGCGGCGGTGACGCGGCTCGTGGCAAAAGAGATGCGCGTTCGCAAACCTGCGTGGCTAGTCGTCGATCCGGTGATGATTGCCACAAGCGGTGCGCGCTTGCTCGATGAAAATGCGCTCGAAGCGATGGTGACGCGCCTTATACCGCTGGCCGACATCCTTACTCCCAACCTGCCGGAAGCCGAAGCCCTGCTCGGCCGCCCGTTGGGACGCGACATGGACGCCGTCGGCGCCGACCTGCTCGCCCTCGGCGCACGCGGCGTCCTGCTCAAAGGCGGCCATGGCAAAGGCCGCGAGGTGGTCGACTGTTTTTACGACGCGAGCGGCGTGACCGAGGTCCGGCACCCTCGCCTGCCGCTCGAAGGGCACGGCAGCGGCTGCACACTGGCCTCAGCCGTGGCGGCGGGGCTGGCTCGGGGCAAATCGCCGCACGTGGCTGTCCGCGAAGCGATCGCGTGGGTTAACAAGGCCTTCCAGCGGGCCTGGCGGCCCGGTGGCGGCTCGGTTTACGTGCTCGGTCATTAAGGCCGGAGTATCCTAGGCGCGTTGATACAGGCCGCGCGCGGCCCTACGTATCGCTTGTCCTGGTCGAGTCCAACCCATGAATTTCCTCGGGCCCCGCTTCATCGTCCTGTATGTGCTGATCCTGTTCACGCTCTGCGTGTTGCTGGTGCATCTGCGCGGACGCTCACGCCTGCGCTTCGATCGCCAGCTGGTCGATCACTCGGCCATCTTCGCGCCGTACAACCTGCTGATGTACGCCTTCTCCGCCGTGCCAGCGCGGCCGATCCTGGATCGCGCCGGATTCCCGCAGCTCGATCTGCTGCAGGGCAACTGGGAGAAGATCCGCGAAGAAGCCATGCACCTGTTCGACGAGGGCTTCATCCGCTCCGCGGAAAAGCACAGCGATGCCAGCTTCAACTCGTTCTTCAAGCAGGGCTGGAAGCGTTTCTATCTGAAATGGTACGGCGAGCCGTTGGCCTCGGCCGAGGCGCTCTGCCCGGAAACGGTGAAGCTGCTCAACGCCATCCCGAGCGTGAAGGCGGCAATGTTTGCCCTGCTTCCGCCGGGTAGCAAGCTCAATCCGCACCGCGATCCGTTCGCCGGCTCGCTGCGCTACCACCTGGGGCTGATCACGCCGAACTCGGACGACTGCCGCATCTTCGTCGACGGCGAAATGCACGCGTGGCGCGACGGCAAGGACGTCGTGTTCGACGAGACCTACGTGCATTGGGCCGAGAACCGCACGGACCAGACCCGCGTGATTCTGTTTGCCGACGTCGAGCGCCCTCTGAAGAGCCGCCTTATGACCGGCATCAACAAGCGCGTCGGCGCCTTCATGGGCTCGATCACCGCATCGCCGAATGATGACGAAAGCAGCGAACAGGTCGGCTTCGTCAATCGCATGTTCGCGATGAACAACCGCGGGCGCGACCGCACACGGAAGTTCAAGAAAGCGAATCCGAAGCTGTTCCGCGTGATCAAGTACATCGGCATCGTGCTGATGATCTGGCTGATCTTCCTCGCGCCGTATCCGTTCTTCCGCGGAAACAACTGATGCCGTGAAGGTGCCCTCGCTGCTTGGAGGGTAAGGCGCAGTGCAGCGAGGTGGGCACCAAGGTCTCCCCGCGAAGCGCCCAAGTGTAGAGAGCGATGGCAATGCCGAGCCCGCGAGGCCGAAGGCGAGCCATGCACCAAAAAAAAGACCCCGCATTGCTGCAGGGTCTCTCTTCACCACCTGGCGAACGACTTACGCCGTAGCGCGGAGCCGCTCGACGATCGCGTCGCCGAAGGTATCCGTGGTACCGGTGCCGCCAACGTCCGGCGTCGTACGGTCGCGGGCTTCCATCACGTCGCGGATGGCGGCGCGCAGGCGCGTGGCCTTGGCGACCATGTCGAGGTGGTCGAGCATGTCCGCGGCAGCGAGCAGCAGCGCGCACGGGTTGGCCTTCTTCTGGCCGGCGATATCCGGAGCGGAGCCGTGGACGGCTTCGAAGATCGCCGCGTCCTTGCCGATGTTGGCACCCGGCGCGAGACCCAGGCCGCCGACGAGACCGGCGCAGAGGTCGGAGAGGATGTCGCCGAACAGGTTCGTCGTGACGATCACGTCGAACTGGTACGGGTTCATCACCAGCTGCATGCAGGCGTTGTCGACGATCATCTCGCCGAACTCGATGTCCGGGTAGTCCTTCGCCACTTCGCGCGCCACCGTCAGGAATAGGCCCGACGAGGTCTTCATGATGTTGGCCTTGTGCACCGCCGTGACCTTCTTGCGACCCTTCTTACGGGCCATCTCGAAGGCGTACTTGCAGATGCGCTGCATGCCCGGGCGGGTGTTGCGGATCATCGAGGTGGCGACTTCGGAATCACCCTCACCCGTGGTGGTCTGGCCTTCGGCCAGGTACGCACCCTCGGTGTTTTCACGCACCGTGATGATGTCGATGTTCTCGTAACGCGCCTTCGTGCCCGGGAAGCTGATCGCCGGACGGACGTTGGAGTAGAGGTCGAACTTGCGACGCAGGGTCACGTTGATCGAGGTGAAGCCACCGCCGATCGGCGTGGTCAGCGGGCCCTTCAGCGCGACCTTGTGTTCGGCGATCTTGTCGATCGTGTTCTGCGGCAGGAGATCGCCATGCTTCTCGAGGGCAACCACGCCCGCGTCGACGTAATCGTATTTCAGACCGCAGTCGAGGGCGTCGAGAACGCGAATGGTCGCGTCCATGATCTCGGGGCCGATGCCGTCGCCGGGGATCACGGCAATCGTCTTGCTCATGGGGATAACTCCTGAAGGGAAGCGGGTCGCATGCGGCGCCGAAGGCGCGCGCGGGGAGAAAAATCGCCCAATTATCGGCGATCCGACCCACTTCCTTCAAGGATGCCGCCCCGACCGGAGCGGCATGGACGCAATTCAGGCCGCTGGGTGG